>NZ_JBFUHU010000222.1:0-4413 GCF_056402235.1 Cellulomonas sp. P4_B5_2 | reverse complement strand
CGCCCCGGCCGAGCGGCGTGCGCACGGGGGCTCGGCCACCTCGCAGCCGCTGACGCGTCAGGCGACGGGCTCCAGCGCGGAGTAGACGCGGGGCTCCAGGCGGGTGGCGGCCCGCTCGCCGAGCGTCAGCCCGAGGCCGAGGGAGTGCAGCACGCGGGCGACGTCATCRGCGTGCAGGGAGCCGTGCCGTTCGAGGACCAGGTGCACCCGACCGTGCGCGCGTTCGGCACGGTGCAGCCCGAGGATCGTCGTCGACACCGGGGTGTGCCGCGGGAAGCGGGCTCGGGCCGCCGCCTCGTCGGCGTGCTCGAGGACCACCAGGTCGGCGGCGCCCAGCTCCTCTCGCAGTCCGTCGGCGCGCCAGTGCACGGGGGCGTCGTGGCCGCCCGTGACGTGACGCGACCGGTTCGCCGACGAGATCGCGAGCGGCTCGTCGCCCACGGCGCGCGCCGCGGCCGCGAGGAACCTCTGCGACGGGCAGGCGTCCCCCGGCACGATCACCTGCGTGGTCACGACACCGGCGTCGTCGGCGGTCAGCTCCGGCGGCACGTGGCCCGCGGCCGGTGCACGGAACCCGAACGGGCCCAGCGCGCCGAACGCGTCGACCACGTCTCGTACCAGCTCGCGGGACACGCCGACCGGCAGCGCCGCGAGGTCGAACGCGTCCAGCACGTGTCCCGTCGGCGCGGTCACGCTGCCGGTCTGGCCCAGCGGTCGACCCTTGAGCGCGTTGAGCCGACGGACGCCGCCGCCTCGGGAGGTCAGGGCGTAGATGGTGCCGAAACCGTGCGCCACGGGCAGGCCGCGGGCCAGGAGGGCGGCGGCGTGGCGCGCGTCGACGGGGCGGTCGAGGACGAGTCGGGACATGGGGGCCTCCAGGCGGTCACTCCCGAAGGACCCCCGCGAGGAGGCGCAGATACCCGCAGCCGGTGGCATCGTGGTCTGCCATGGCGGTGATCCTCGACATCACGATCTCGCTCGACGGCTTCGTCACCGGACCGAACGCGGGTCCGGACAACGGGCTCGGCGACGACGGGCTGCCCCTGCACGAGTGGGCGATCGGCGACCGGACGCCCGACGACGTGCGGGTGCTCGCCACGCTGACCGCCGCGACCGGCGCGGTGGTCATGGGGCGGCACACCTTCGACGTGGTCGACGGCCCCGGCGGGTGGAACGACGAGCGTCACTACGGCGCGGACCAGGGCGACGAGCCGCCACCGTGCTTCGTGGTCACCCACCACGCGCCGGACCACGTCCGGCTCACCGACCGGATGACGATCGTGACCTCGGGCCTGAGGGACGCGCTCGATCAGGCAGCGGTCGCCGCCGGGGACAAGGACGTGTTCATCATGGGCGGCGGTGAGCTCGGCGGGTCCGCCCTGCGCGAGGGCGTGGTCGACCGGCTGCACCTGCACGTGGCTCCGCTCCTGCTCGGCGCGGGCGCCCCGCTGTTCGCCGGGACGCACCAGTCCCTGCGGCTCGACGAGTCCGCGACCGTGATCACCCGGAACGCGGCGCACCTGTTCTACGACGTGCTGCGGCCCTGATCGGCCCCGACCGACGCCGTCGCCCACGCGAACCCGTCCGGGTCCGCGAACGACCCGACGTCACCGACGATCGCGAGCCGGTGCGCGCCGGAGCCCTCGGGGTCGACACCGGCGTCCTTGGCCAGCGCGCGACGCCCGTAGAGCCCGAGCGTGACCCGGCCGGCGCCCTTCGCGAACTCGACGTACTTGCGGCCGAAGCTCTTCGCCACGGTCAGCCCGCGCTCGACGTAGAACCGCTTGGTCACGGCCACGTCGTCGACGCCCAGCAGGAGCACCACCTGGTCCACCTCCCGCGTCGCCCGGCCGGTGTCCTTCTTCGCCGACGTCGCGACCTTCCAGATCGTGCCGTCGGGAGCCTGGACGACGCCGCCCACGCCCCAGAAGGACTTGGTCACCGGCTTGAGCGTCACGGCGCCGGCGTCGAGAGCGGCATCGACGAGAGCTCGCACGTCAGCCGGCTGCGCGACCGTGAGCGACAGGGTGAACCCGCGGAAGCCCGCGGTCGGCTCCTGCGATGCCGTGACGTGCACGGGGACGTGCGGACCGAAGGCCGCGGTGTAGAAGCGTTCGGCGGCCGACGGGTCGGCCGCACCGATGAGGACGGAGTCGATGGTTGCCATGGTGACGACGCTACGAACGAGTGCCCGCCCGGTGCTTCTCGGATCCTGCTCCGTGTGTCAGAGGTCCGTGCCACGGTGGACGGCATGGAGATCACCCGCCTGCAACCGGCCGGTCTCGTGGTGAGCCCGGCATTCAGCCATGTCGCCGTCGTGCCCGCGGGCGCGACGACCATCTACGTCGGCGGCCAGAACGGCGTCGACGACACCGGTGCGGTCGTCTCGGACGACGTCGCCGAGCAGTCCGTCCGCACCATCGACAACGTGAGCACTGCGCTCGAGGCCGCCGGAGCATCGCTCGCCGACGTCGTGCAGTGGACGGTGCTCATCGCCGAGGACGCCGACCTCGGCGCCGCCTACGGCGCGATCGCCCCGCGGCTCGCTGGCTCCGACAAGCCACCGCTCGTCACCGCCGCGCGCGTCGCCGGGCTCGGCGTGCCCGGAGCGCTCATCGAGGTGAGCGCGATCGCAGCCGTTCTGCCGACCTGAGTCGCTCGAGAACCGCCCACCCGGTAGGCCAGTCGCCCAGCCCGGAACTCGCGTTGAGGTGCCCGCCGGACCCCACGTTCACCAGGTCCCCGCCGACCGCTCCGGCGATCGCCGCCGCGTGCTCCGGCGAGCCGTAGGGGTCGTCATCCGCCACGACCACGACGGTGCCGAACGGCAGTCGTGCGGGGGCCCATCGGTCGAAGCCGACGGCGCGCACGGGGAAGACCGGGCCGTGCACGTCCGGTGGCGCGACGAGGAGCGCCCCGACCACGCCGTCGCCGACGTGCTCCGCGGCCCACTGCAGGACGAGCGTGCAGCCCAGACTGTGCGCGACCAGGAACGCGGGCCCGTCGACCCTGTAGATGGTCTCCTCGAGGTCCCGCACCCACTCATCGCGGACCGGGTCGTCCCAGGAGCGGTGCTCCACCCACACGCTGCCGGGCAGCCGGGCGTGCCAGAGGCGCTGCCAGTGGTCCGGGTCGGAGTTGCCGATCCCGGCGACGAACACCACGGTGGGCTCGCTCATGCGCTGACCTCGTTCCGTTCGGGGGTTCCGGATCGTAGGGCCGGCGCCCGGGACGAGGTGGCTCCAGCGGAGCGGCTGTCGGGATCCTGACGGAACGCGGCAGCATCTCGACGCGCTCGGTCGAGCAGTACCATCGCCCGATGCTGAGCGAGGACTGGATCGAGCACGTGCGCCCCGGCGACCGCGAGCGCCTCGGCTGGATCCGCCCGGACGGTGACTCCTTCGTCGCGCTGGACGTCCTCGGGCGCGAGCTCACCGGCCCCGTCGAGTGGCTGGAGGCCGAGGAGGCCCTGGAGGAGCGCGGCCTGCACTGGCTCTCGGACCTGTGGCAGCTCGACCTGCCGGACGGCACCCGCGCACGCGTCCGGATCGTCGAGGTGACACCCGACCGAGTCGTGGTGCAGACGGACGACTTCGGCTCGGTGGACGTCGAGGTGACCCGCCACGTCCTCGCGTTCCCCGCCCCGGACACCCTGCAGCCGTTCGAGGGCGACCGCTCGACGATCGACGTGCTCGGCTAGCGCTCCAGGATGCTCTTCAGGAGTGCCAGGTCGCCCTTGACGAGGGCCGCGTCACGCTCCAGCTCGGCGTCGGTCATCCCCGGCGCCCGGCGCAGCGTGAACACCACCTCGCACCCGTCGCCGTCGGCGATCGCGCGCAGCGGCACATAGACCGTCTCGCCGGACGGCGTCACCACGACGTGGTCGAGCACACCGAGCTCGTTCTGCGGGGCGAACGTGACCGGCACCCGCCCCTGCGACGTCTCGACGAACCAGCGGCCGTCCTCGTGGACCACCGAGGTGCCCAGCCCGGGAGCCCACCGGGGCAGGTTCACCGGGTCGGAGACGAAGGCGTAGACCTCCGCCACCGGCCGGTCGATGTGCACGCTCAGGTGCCGCGACTCGGTCGTCATGTGACGAGCGTTGCACGACCCTCCGACACTCGCGCGGAGCTCCGGAAGCATCCTGGCGCTCTGCCCGGCGACCCCGTCCGGGGCGGTCGCGGATGCTCACGAGCACCGCGGTCCGGGACTAGCTCGACGTTCCACATCGGCGGCTCCATCGGCATCGCCGTGTTCACGGTCCTCTACGCGAACACCGTCGCCGACTCGCTCGGCAGCGGGGCGGGGCGGCTCGTCGCGTTCACCGACGGCTACTCCACCGCGTTCTTCGCCTCGGGGGCCGCCGTCCTCGTGGGCGCGCACTGACCCGGCCGAGGGCGCCCCCCTCCGGGC
>NZ_JBFUHU010000221.1:0-9229 GCF_056402235.1 Cellulomonas sp. P4_B5_2 | reverse complement strand
GGAGCGTCCCCCTTGCGGGTGTACGAGAACCCGTCGGCCCCGATCGTCACCGCCATCTCGCTGGTGTCCGTGCGCGCGACGACGGGCTGCGGGTTGCCGTCCAGGTCGAGCACGAGGGACGCCTCGGTGTACCAGGAGGGGACGACCGGGTTGCCCCACCAGTCGCGGCGCTGGTTGTCGTGGACGTCCCAGGTGACCACCGGGTTGTCCGGGTCTCCCGTGTAGTAGTCCTGCGTGTAGATCTCGATCCGGTGCCCGTCGGGGTCGCGCAGGTACAGGTAGAACGCGTTGGACACGCCGTGCCGCCCGGGTCCCCGCTCGATCCGGTCCGACATCCGCAGTGCGCCGAGCTTGTCGCAGATCGCCAGGATGTTGTGCTTCTCGTGGGTCGCGAAGGCGACGTGGTGCATGCGCGGGCCGTTCCCGCCGGTCATCGCCGTGTCGTGGACGGTGGGCTTGCGACGCATCCACGCGGCGTAGGTGGTGCCCGCCTCGTCCTGGATGTCCTCGGTCACCCGGAACCCGAGGTCCTCCATGTACCTCACGGCTCGCGGCACGTCGGGGGTGACCTGGTTGAAGTGGTCGAGGCGCACGAGGGTGCCCGGGGTGTAGAGGTCGTAGCGCCACGCGAGCCGCTCGACGTGCTGCACGTCATGGAAGAACTCGTACGGGAACCCGAGCGGGTCCTCGACACGGACCGAGTCGCCGATTCCCCGCGCGAAGCCGTCCGCACGACGCTCGACCCGGCACCCGAGCTCGCGGTAGAACGCGACCGCCTTGTCGAGGTCGCCGGGGGAGCGGACCCGGTAGGAGAGCGCTGCGGCCGCCGCCACCGGACCCCTGCGCAGGACGAGGTTGTGGTGGATGAACTCCTCGTAGGTGCGCAGGGAGATCGTCTCCCCGTCCTCCTCCGTCACGACGAGCCCGAGGACGTCGACGTAGAAGTGCCGCGACGCGGCCAGGTCGGTCACGACGAGCTCCATGGAGGCGGCGCGCAGGATGTCCGGCGGCGGGGACGACGGCGTCGGGATCGGGTCGGCGGACCGGATCGGGTCCTCGACGGTCACGACGGGCTCGGGCCCGCCAGGGGTCAGCGGCGTCGTGCTCACGTCAGTGTCCTTTGCCGAAGGTCGGGTGGTGCGCCTCGCCGAGCGTGACGTGCACGGCCTGCTGGTGCGTGTAGAAGTCGATCGAGCGGTACCCGCCCTCGTGCCCGAGGCCGGAGGCCTTGACGCCTCCGAACGGGGTGCGCAGGTCACGGACGTTGTTGCTGTTGAGCCAGACCATGCCCGACTCGACCGCCTGGGCGAAGGTGTGCGCCCGCCGCAGGTCGTTGGTCCACACATAGGCCGCCAGCCCGTACCTGACCCCGTTGGCGAGCGCGAGCGCCTCGGCGTCGGTGTCGAACGGGGTGATGGCCACGACCGGGCCGAAGATCTCCTCCTGGAAGATCCGGGCGTCCGGGGGGACGTCGGCGAAGACGGTGGGTGCCACGTAGTTCCCGGTCGGGAAGCCCGCGGGTCGCCCGCCGCCGGCGACGAGGCGGGCCTCGGTCCTGCCGACCTCGATGTACGACATGACCTTCGCGAAGTGCTCCGGGTGCACGAGTGCGCCGACCTCGGTGCCCGGCTCGTGCGGGGGGCCGACGACGATGCGCTCCGCCTGGGCGGCGTAGCGCTCGACGAACTCGTCGTAGATCTCGCGCTGGACCAGGATCCGGCTGCCCGCGGTGCACCGCTCGCCGTTGAGGGAGAACACCCCGAAGATCGTCGCGTCGATCGCGGCCTCGAGGTCGGCGTCGGCGAAGACCACCGCGGGGGACTTGCCTCCGAGCTCCATCGAGAGGCCCTTCAGGTGCGGCGCCGCGTTCGCGAAGATGAGCTGCCCGGTCCGGCTCTCCCCGGTGAACGAGATCAGGGGGACGTCCGGGTGCTTGACCAGCGCGTCGCCGGCCTCCTCGCCGATCCCGTGGACGAGGTTGAACACGCCGACGGGCACACCGGCCTCCTCGAAGATCCCGGCCCACAGGGATGCCGACAGCGGGGTGAACTCCGCGGGCTTGAGCACCACGGTGTTGCCCGTGGCCAGCGCGGGCCCGAGCTTCCAGGACTCGAGCATGAACGGCGTGTTCCACGGGGTGATGAGGCCCGCGACGCCGATCGGCTTGCGGTTGACGTAGTTGATCTGGCGGCCGGGCACCTTGTAGGCGTCGTCGGACTGGGCGACCACCAGGTCGGCGAAGAAGCGGAAGTTCTCGGCGGCGCGTCGCGCCTGGCCGAGTGCCTGGGTGATCGGCAGGCCGGAGTCGAAGCTCTCGAGCTCCGCGAGCCGGGTGTCGCGCGACTCGACGATGTCGGCGACGCGGTGCAGGACCCGCGACCGCTCCCGCGGCAGCATCTGCGGCCACGGTCCTTCCTCGAACGCCCGCCGTGCCGCCGCGACGGCTCGGTCGACGTCCGCCTTCTTGCCGGCCGCGGCGTTCAGGTACGTCTCGTTCGAGACCGGGTCGAGGACCTCGAACGTCGCGCCGTCCGCGGAGTCGACGTGCTCGCCGCCGATGTAGTGCTGGAGGCGTTCGGGAAGGTGGGTCGGCATGGGGGTTGCCTCTCAGAGTGAGGTCGTGACGCCGTCGGGGTGCTCGTGGCTGAGGTAGGCAGCGAGCGTCGCGGACCGGTGCCCCCGGGCGGCCCGCTCGATGTCCGGCAGGGGTGCACCGGTCTCGATGAGGTCGAGGAGCACCTCGTGCTCCCGCACGGACTCCTGCGCGCGGCCAGGCACGAAGCTGAACGTCGAGTCGCGCAGGTGGCCGAGCCGAGTCCACTCGGCGTCGACCAGCGCGCGCATGCGGGGGTTCGGGCAGGCGGCGAAGAGCACCGCGTGGAACCTGTGGTTCACCGAGGTGAACAGGTGCGGGTCGAAGTCGTCGAGCGACTCGACGAGGTGGCGGTTGAGGTCGCGAGCCTGCCGGAGGCCGTCGGACGTCAGGTGCCGGGCCGCGAGCGCAGTCGCCGCCCCCTCGAGGATGGCCAGCGCCTCCATGCTGTGCCGGTACTGGGTGTCGTCGATCATCGACACGCGCGCACCGACGTTCCGCTCGAACGTCACCAGCCCCTCGGCCTCGAGCCGGCGGATGGCCTCGCGCACCGGCACGACGCTCATCCCGAGCTGGTCCGCGATGGACCCGAGCACCAGGCGGTACCCCGGGGTGAGCTCCTCGCTCGCGATCCGCTCCTTGAGCCAGTGGTAGGCGAGCTGCGACTTGCTCCGCGCCTCCGCCTCCCTCATCTGCTCGCGCGCCATGCGTCGAACCTCGCTCTCCACTGCGCGTCCATCGGGAAGAGCCCGTCGACCGGGTGGCCGGCGGCGACCTGTTCGGCGATCCAGCCGTCCTCCTCCTCCTGGGCCAGGGCGGCGTCGACGACCTCCTCGACGAGCGCGGGCGGGATGACGACCACGCCGTCGCCGTCGCCGACGAGGACGTCGCCGGGTTCGACGGTCGTCCCACCGCACGCGACGGCGACGTCGATGTCCCACGGCACGTGCCGTCGGCCGAGGACGGCGGGGTGCGCGCCCGCCGAGTAGACGGGGATGCCGACGGCGGCGACGGCGGCGTGGTCACGGAGACCGCCGTCGGTGACGATGCCGGCCGCCCCCCGCGCGTGGGCGCGCAGGGCGAGGATGTCGCCGAGCGTGCCGGATCCCGCCTCACCGCGCGCCTCGATGACGAGCACCTCGCCCTCGCCGACCGCGTCGAACGCGCGCTTCTGGGCGTTGTAGCCACCGCCGTGGCGGGCGATCAGGTCCTCGCGGCCCGGCAGGAACCGCACGGTGCGCGCGGTGCCGACGAGCTTGGCACCGGGGTGCATCGGACGGACCCCGTCGATCGTCACCTCGTCGAGGCCACGCTTGCGCAGCTGTGCGCTGAGCGCCGCGACCGGGGCCTGCATGAGCTTTTCGCGCAGCTCGGGGGAGAGGCCCTGTGGCTCGAGACCGGCGGCGGCGCGCGAGCCCCACGCCTCCGCGCGCTGCACGTCGTCGACGGCGGGCAGCGACCCGAGCGCACCGTCGAACCCGTGCTCGCCCTGGACGACGGTGGTGACGAGCCGGCCCGAGGTCGGAGCGCCCGGGGCGTCCAGCGCGTCGACCTCGACCTCGATGACGTCGCCGGGGACGACGACCGAGGAGCCGGCGGGGGTGCCGGCGAGGATGACGTCACCGGGCTCGAGCGTGAGGTGCTGCGAGAGGTCGGCCACCAGCTGGGCGAGGGGGAAGAGGAGCCCGGCGGTGGTGTCGTCCTGGCGGAGCTCGCCGTTCACCCAGGCGCGCACCCGCAGTGCACCCGGCTCGACCGCGCGGGCGTCGAGGAGGGCCGGTCCGACGGGGGTGAACCCGTCACCGCCCTTGGAGCGGACGTTGGAGCCCTTGTCGTTCGCGCGCAGGTCGTACAGCCCGAGGTCGTTCGCCGCGGTGACCCATGCGACGTGGTCCCACGCCTGGGCCAGAGGCACCCGACGTGCGGTGGTCCCGATGACGAGCGCGATCTCGCCCTCGAAGGCGAGCAGCTCGGTGCCCTGCGGGCGCTCGACGGTGCCACCGGAGGGCGCGACGGAGCTCGACGGCTTGAAGAAGTACGACGGCTGGGCGGGCCGCCGGCCGCGCTGGTCGGCGCGCGAGGCGTAGCTGAGGTGGACCGCCACGATCTTGCCGGGGCGTCCGGGCAGGGCGGAGAACCTGCGGTCCGTGCTGTCGTCGGTCATGAGCTCCCTTGCCGGTGGTGAGGAGAGGTCCTGCGTCGTCAGCCGCTCGCCCGGGAGATCTCCTCCCAGAAGGGTGCGACCACGGTGCCGGACACCCGCAGGTCGAGGAGCAGGAACGGGCGGTCGGACTCCGGCCGGGCGCGCCACCGCGTCAGCGCCTCGAGGTCCTCGACCGTCCGGACGGCCACGCCCTGCGCGCCGAGCGCGGTGGCCACGCCGGCGAAGTCGACGTCGGGGATGAGCATCGGTTCGCGTGCCAGCCCCTTGCGCCCGTAGAGGTGCATCTCCGCGCTGTACGCCCCGTCGTTCCACACCACCGCGATCCCGCGGCCGCCCGCCACCCGCACCGCCGACTCGAGGTCGGACAGGGCCATCAGCCCGCCGCCGTCTCCCGTGGTCAGGACCACCGTGGTCTCCGGCCGGGCGAGCGCCGCGCCCACCACGCTGGGGAAGCCGAGCCCGATCGCCTGGAACGCGGTGCCCACCATCACCATCCGGTCCGGGGCGGACACCGGCCAGTACATGTTCGACCAGCCGAGGAAGTGCCCGCCGTCCGAGACGACCACACGGTCCTCGGGCAGCAGCTCGGCAAGGCGCGCGGCCGCGGTGCGTGGGTCGAGGCGCCCGTCCGCGGCCGTCCCGTCGCCGGGCTCCTGCCGACGAGCGGCCGTGAGGTCGACCGACTCGCGCCACCCGCTGGGTGTGGCTCCATCGAGCTCCTTGAGGATCGCCTCCGTGACGACTCCCGCGTCCCCCCGGACGTAGCCGCCGACGTGCGGGTGCGTCGCCGCGGGCGCGACGTCGACCTGGAAGACGCGGCACCCGGGCGCGAAGAGGTCGCCGAACCGCATCGTGAACTGGTTGAGGGAGGCGCCGACCACCACCGCGACATCGGCCTCACGGACGAGCTCCATCGCCCCCTGGGCGCCGAACCCGCCGGCGACGCCGAGGTCGAACTCGGACCGGGGGAACACCCCCCGCCCGAGCGCGGTCGTCGTGGTCAGCGCACCGGTCGCGTCGGCGAGGGCGCCCAGGGCCTCGCCCGCGCCGGCCTCCCAGGCACCGCGCCCCGCGAGGAGCAACGGACGCCGCGCGTCGGCGAGGGCCGTCGCGATCTCCCGCACGACACCCTCGGCGAACGCCCCCCTCATGGCGAGCGGAGGTGGCAGGCGCGGGGTCGGCGTCTCGGGCACCGGGCCCGTGTCCAGCGTCGCGACGTCGTAGGGGATCGCGAGCACGGTCGGCACCCGGTAGGTCAGTGCGTGCTCGACGGCGATGACGGTCGTGGCAGCGGCGTCCGTACGGCCCACGGTGTAGGTGCGGGCGCCGACGGCCGAGGCCATCGCGATCTGGTCGACGTCCCAGGGTCGCGGCCCGGACGTCGGCTCGTCGCCGACGACGAGGACGAGCGGCACGCCACCGCGCCCGCCTCGTGCCGCACCGCGACGAAGCGGGCGTCGGTCTGGCACGTCAGGGCGTCGAGGAAGTACGCGTTGCCGTTGCCCATGACCCCGAAGACGTGGTCGACGTGGGCGGCGAGCGTGACGGCGACGTGCGCGGAAACCGTCGGCATGGATCAGGGCCTTCCGGGCCGGGTCGACCGCGTCATTGCGGCGTGGAAGGGATAATATACGATCCGTCAACCTCGACACCGGCGTCAGGGGAGCGGGTCCCATGCAGTTCCACCACCACGGCTACGTCTCCGGCGACCCCCGCCTCCAGCCCGCCGCGGGGGTGGGCCTCGACCGGCCCGACGAGCTCCCCGACGAGGTGGACGTCCTCATCATCGGCGCCGGCCCGGCGGGCATGATCGCGGCCGCGCAGCTCTCGCAGTTCCCCGACGTCGTCACCCGGATCGTCGACCGCCGCGACGGCCGGCTCGCGATCGGGCAGGCGGACGGCATCCAGGCGCGCAGCGTCGAGACGTTCCAGGCGTTCGGGTTCGCCGGCCGGATCGCCGAGGAGGCCTACCGCATCACCGAGATGTGCTTCTGGCACCCGGACCCTGCCGACCCGGCGCGGATCGTGCGTGGCGAACGGCCGCCCGACGACCCCCACGGGATCAGCGAGTTCCCGCACCTCATCGWCAACCAGGCGCGCGTGCTCGACTACTTCGCCGAGTACATGGCGAACTCCCCGAGCCGGATGGCGCCGGACTACGGCTACGAGTTCCGCGGGCTCGAGCGGTCCGACGACCACGTCACCGTCACGCTGGTGCGGACCGCGGGGGAGCGTGCGGGGCAGGAGAAGGTGGTGCGGGCCAAGTACGTCCTGGGCGCCGACGGCGCCCGCAGCGGGGTGCGGTCCGCGATCGGCTGCACCATGCAGGGGAACTCGGCGTTCCACGCCTGGGGCGTCATGGACGTGCTCGCCGTCACCGACTTCCCGGACATCCGCCTGAAGTGCGCGATCCAGTCGGGTGCGGGAGGCAGCATCCTGCTCATCCCGCGCGAGGGCGGCCACCTGTTCCGCATGTACGTCGACCTGGGCGAGATCGACCCCGACTCCCACCACGAGGTGCGGAGCACGACCATCGAGCAGATCATCGCTCGGGCGCAGGCGATCCTGCAGGCTTACACGCTCGACGTGCATCACGTCGCCTGGCACAGCGTCTACGAGGTCGGGCACCGGCTCACGGACCGGTTCGACGACGTCCCCGTCGAGGAGTCCGGCACGCGGACCCCCCGCGTGTTCATCGCCGGCGACGCCTGCCACACGCACAGCGCCAAGGCCGGTCAGGGCATGAACGTGTCCATGCAGGACGGGTTCAACCTGGCGTGGAAGCTGGGGTACGTGCTGTCGGGCCGCAGCCCGGAGAGCCTGCTAGCCACCTACTCCGCCGAGCGCCAGGTGGTCGCGCAGAACCTAATCGACTTCGACAAGGAGTGGTCCACGCTCATGGCGAAGACGCCGGAGGAGCTGGGGGACCCCGGCCGGCTCGCCGAGTTCTACGTGCGCACCACCGAGTTCCTCTTCGGGTTCATGACCCAGTACGCCCCGTCGATGGTCGTCGCCGAGCCCACCCACCAGGCGCTCGCCACGGGCTTCCCGGTAGGAAAGCGGTTCAAGTCCGTCCCCGTGGTCCGCGTCGCCGACGCGAACCCGCTGCAGCTCGGGCACCAGCACCGAGCCGACGGCCGGTGGCGCGTCTACGCGTTCGCCGACGAGGCGGCCACCGCGCTCACGACGTGGGCCGACTGGATGAGCGGCTCCCCGGTGCGCGACGACGGTGTCGTCGACCTCAAGGTCGTCTACCAGCAGCGGCACGTCGACGTCGACATCGCGGCCGTGCCGGACCTCTTCCTCCCGCGCACCGGCCCGTTCGAGCTCGTCGACTACGAGAAGGTGTTCGCCACCCACCCGGACGAGGACATCTTCGAACTGCGGGGCATCGACCGCGCCGGGTGCGTCGTCGTCGTCCGGCCGGACCAGTACGTCGCGGCCGTCCTGCCGCTCGACGCCACGGACGAGCTCGCCGCGTTCTTCGCGCAGCACCTGCTCGCGGCGAGCCGACAGCCCGTGGCCTAGGCGGCGCCCCGCGCGAGCCGGGCCGGCGTCTCGTCGTCGAACTCGGCGAAGAACCCGCCCACCCGGTCGGTGAGCTCGCTCATGCCGTCGCAGGCGAACAGGATCGGCTGGTAGTGGCTGATGTCGTACGCCAGCGTGGCCATCTGGTGGAAGTCCACGGGCCGGATGTCCGCTCCCCGGAACTCCTCGATCTCGCCATAGGACGACAGGAGGCCGGCGCCGTAGGCGCGCAGCTCGCCGTGCTCGTACATCACCCCGAACTCGATGGTGAACCAGAAGACGTCCGCCACGTACTGCAGGCCCTCGGGCGTCTCGCACCGTCGCGCGGCCTCGCCGGCGCGGCGCTTCACGTCCGCGATCGCGGGGTTGGCGAGCAGGTTGCAGTGCCCCACGACCTCGTGGATGACGTCCGGCTCCGGCGTGTACAGCGGCTGCGACGGATGGCGCAGGTACTGCGTCGAGTGGAAGACCCCGTCCGCGAGCGACCCGTAGAACACGTCGAGCGGCACGAGCCCGGCGGCCGGGTGCAGCCGGAAGCCGCTCAGCGGATCGAGTCCCGCGCTGACCTCGTCGAGCTGGGGCACGTGGTCGGTGGGCAGCGCGAGGGCTTCCTTGCCCTCGAGGTAGCCACGGATCGCGAGCCGCTCGTGCTTCGGTGCGAGCTCGCGGCACACGGTCCGCCAGATCTCGTTCTCGGAGTCGGTGTACTGCACCCGCGGCACCGGGTCGCCGGGCTGCCACCCCAGTGCAGGACCGGCGATCTCCTCGCGGCGACGGCGGTACTCCGGGTCGTTCGCACCGGGGTGGTCGTCCGCCAGGTGCACGGTGACCTTGCCGTCCTCGTCGGCGGTGACGGGGGCGTAGAGCTGTCCTTCTTCGAACATGCGACCCGTTCTACGCCGAAAGAGCGCCGGGCGCATCCCCCGGTGCCGGGGGGGGGGGGG
>NZ_JBFUHU010000220.1:0-6402 GCF_056402235.1 Cellulomonas sp. P4_B5_2 | reverse complement strand
GCCCGCGCCCCCTCCGGTGTCGCGGGCCGGTCCACAGGAGGAGGTCACCCGTGACCGTCGCCACCCGACCCGAGGTCGGCACCGAGCCGCCTCCGGCACGACCTCGCCGCCGGAGCTGGATCGCGGCCGCCGTCGTCGGCCTCCTGCTCGTGGGCGGGGGCGCGTGGCGACTGGCCGAGCGGGAGCACCGGGCCGACGTCCGCGCGCAGACCGTCGCGGTCTCCGCCGACGACCTGGCGGCGCGGTTCGGGATCCGGGTCGACCTCATCGCCGTGACGGCGGCCGGAGGGCTCATCGAGTTCCGGTACCAGGTGGTGGACCCGGACAAGGCGGTGGCGATGATCCACGACACGAGCATGCGTCCCGTCCTCGTGGTCGAGGACACCGGACAGACGCTGGTGCTCGCGTCGCCGCACCGCCACAGCGCGGACCTCCAGCTGGGCGGCACCTACTACTTCCTCATCGCCAACGCCCACAACGCTCTCCACGACGGGACGTCGGTGACTCTGGTGATCGGGGACGACCGCGTCGAGCACCTCGTGGTCGAGGGATGAGCAGCAGCGCGCTCCGCGTCGCGCGGCTCCCTCTGTCCGTCCTGGTCGCCGCGCTCGTCATGGTGCTGCTCGGCGCGTCCCCGGCCGCGGCGCACGGCGAGCTCGCCCGCTCCGACCCGCCGGTGGGTGGAACGGTCGCAGTGGGCCGGACGGAGCTCACCCTCTGGTTCACGGAGGCGGTCGACCCCCGGACCAGCACCGTCGCGCTCCGGACGATCGACGGCGTCGACGTGCCGGTGACCGTGTCGACGACGGGCGACGGGTCCGTGCTCGGCGTCGTCACGCCCCCGCTCGCCCGGGCGACCTACGTGCTCGACTGGCGCACCCTCTCGCTCGACGACGGCCACCAGTCCAGCGGCTCCGTCGTCTTCGGCGCGGGAGTGCGACCGAGCGTGGTGCCGACGGCGGCCGGCGGCCTTCCCGCCGCACCGGCGGTCGTCCTGCGCTGGCTCGACCTGTGCGCACTCATGATCACGATCGGCGCGCTGGCCGTCTCCGGGCGGGTGCTGCGCTCGACCGGTGAGCAGGGCCACCGGGCACGCCGGAGAGCGCGCGTCGTCGCGGCGCTGGGGGCCGGGGTCGCAGTCGTCTGCGGCCTGCTTGCCCCCCTCCTGCTCACCCGCGACGACCCCGGGCTCCGGCCCGCCGCCGCCGTCGACCTGCTGACCGGGACGCCCTGGGGGCACCTCTGGCTGGCGCGCGAGCTCGTCCTCGTCGTGGCTGCCGTGGCGCTCGCCCGGTGGGCGACGACGCGCGACGGCTCACGTCCGCTGGTGCGTGCCGCCGTCGTCGCGCTGGCGGCCGTGGTCGGGCTGGAGGCCGTGGCGGGGCACGCCGCCACGCTCCCCGCCCGATCCGTTCCGGCGGCGCTCGCCTCCGCGTCCCACCTGGTCGCCGCCGGGGTGTGGGCCGGCGGGGTGTCGGTGCTCGCCGTGTGCCTGCTGCCCTCGCTGCTCCACGACTCCCCAGCCCGGGGGCCKGCGATGGCACCGGTGTTCCGGGCGTTCAGCCCCATCGCGGCGGTGGCGACGGTCGTCCTGCTCGCCACCGGGCTGTACGAGGCCGGCAGGCACGTGCCGACCGCCGGCGCGCTCGTGACGAGCGTCTACGGCGCCGCTGTCGTCGGCAAGGCGGCGCTGCTCGCCGTTGCCCTGACCGTGGCTGGGGTCAACACGCTGCTGGTCAACCCCGCGATCGCGGCGCCTGTCGGCCGGCGCCTCGGACGCCCGGCGGGGTGGGCGCCCGTGCCGCTGCGCAGGTTCCCGGCCCTGGTCGCCGCCGAGGTGCTGGTCCTGGTGGCCGCCGTCGGCGCGGCCGCGGTCCTCACGTCGGTCCCGACGGCGCGCGAGGTCGCCTCGGCGACCCGGGACACGACGGTGCACGCGACCAACGTCGACGGGCTCTTCGTTACGTTCGAGGTCGTCCCCGCCGGCCCTGAGGCGAGTCGGCTGATCGTGCGGATCCGCTCCACCGTGAAGCCCGAGCCCGCCCCGGTCAGCGCCGTCGAGGTCCTGCTCGAGGGCCCCGACGGGACGATCCACGCGGCGCTCGAGCCCGTCGAGCCCGGACGCTACGAGGCCGAGACCATCGCCCCGGCACCGGGCCGATGGACGGCATCGGTCGCGGTCCAGCGCCGCGACCTCCCGATCACGGTGACCCGGACGGCGTGGACCGTCGCACCTCCGGTATCCGACGGACCCAGCACGGCCGAGCTCGCGACCACCGCCCTCGCCGTCCTGCTGCTCGTCGGCACGGCCGCCGCGATCCTGCGCACCCGCCGTCGCGCAGAGGCCACGATCGTCCCGGACCAGCTCGTCGGGAGCTCGCGATGAGGCGGCCCATCGCCGCGGGCACCGTCGTCGCGGTGCTCCTCGCGCTGCTCGGGGCCCCGGCGGCGGCGCAGCCCGACTCGGACGGCGGCGCATTGACCCCGCAGGTCGCCGCACTGCTCGCCGACGCCCCACCCGACGGCATGGTGTCCGTTGTCGTGACCCTGCGCTCCCGTGCGGACCTTTCGGACGTCCGTGGCACCCGGGCGGCACGCCTGCGGACGGTCGTCGCCCGGCTGCGGGCACGGGCGGCCGCCGCCCAGGCGCCGGTCCGGGCGATGCTCCGGACGCGCGCAGACCACGGAGAGGTAGCGGACGTCACGCCGCTCTGGATCGTCGACGGGATCTCGGTGACCGCCACACCCGGTGTCGTCCGGGCCCTCGCCGCTCGCGCCGACGTCGCCGCCGTCACGTCCGACCGGATCCTCGTCGTACCGGCCGTCGGTCCTGCGGAACCGAACGTGGCCGCGGTGCGGGCGCCGGCCCTGTGGGACCTGGGCCAGACGGGCCAAGGCGTGGTCGTCGCAACGCTGGAYAGCGGCGTCGACGTATCGCACCCCGACCTCGTGGGCCGCTGGCGCGGCGGGACGAACAGCTGGTACGACCCCTACGGCGAGCACCCGACGACCCCGACCGACCTGACCGGTCACGGCACCGCGACGACCGGCCTGATCGTGGGCGGTGACGCGGGGTCGACGGCCGTCGGCGTCGCGCCTGGGGCCAGCTGGATCGCCGCGCGGGTCTTCAACGACCGCGGCGGCGCGACGACCACCGCGCTGCACCAGGCCTTCCAGTGGGTGCTCGACCCCGACCGTGACCCGAGCACGGCCGACGCGCCCGACGTGGTCAACGGCTCCTGGTCGATCGGCGCGGGCCCCGGGTGCGACCTGACCTTCCAGCCGGACGTCCAGGCCCTGCGCACGGCAGGCATCCTGCCCGTGTTCGCCGCGGGAAACTTCGGGCCGGGAGCCGCGAGCAGCGTCAGCCCCGCCAACTACCCGGAGTCCCTGGCGGTCGGAGCGGTGAACGGCGACGACCTCGTCTACGGATCGAGCAGCCGCGGGCCCTCGACCTGCGGGGGGCGGGACGGGGCGTACCCGGACCTGGTCGCGCCGGGGGTAGACGTGCTCACCACCGACCGGTACGGCCTCTACCAGGTGGCGACGGGGACCTCGGTGTCGGCCCCGCACGCGGCGGGCGTGCTCGCGCTGCTGCTCGGGGCGGTGCCCGGGCTCCCGGTCGAGCAGCAGCGTGCCGCCCTCACCGGCACCGGGGTCGACCTCGGTCCCGCGGGACCTGACCCGACGTACGGCTCGGGCCGGCTGGACGCACTGGGCACGTACCAGTGGGCGATCAGCCGACCGGGCGTCTCCATGACGCTCGACCCCACGACGGTCCGCGTGGATCGCGGCGTCGCCGCGACGGTCTCCGTCGGCATCACCCCCGTGAACGGCTTCGCCGACGACGTCACGCTCGCGCTCTCGGGTCTCGGTGCGCACGAGGCTACCTGGACGTTCACCCCGGCGGTCGTGTCGTCCGGCTCGGGCACCGCCCAGCTGTCGGTCAMCCCGTCGCCCACCCTGCCGCCGGGCGACTACACGCTCACCATCACGGCGACGAACGGTTCCACCTCGGCAACCTCCCCCCTCGCCCTGACCGTCACGATCCCACCGGGCACGGACCTCACCGGGCCGACCACCACCGCACCGACGCTGGTCGGGACGCCGACCAACGGCGGCGACGACGTCACCGTGCACGCCACCGCCGACGACACCGCCACCGGCGGCTCGGTCGTGGACGCCGCCGAGTACTTCCTGGACAACGTGGGCGCCAACGGCACCGGGACCGCCATGACGATGACGCCGGCAGCCTCGCTCGCCGAGCTGACCGTGACGATCCCGACCGCGAACCTGGAGATCGGGTCGCACGTGGTGTCGGTGCGGGGTCGGGATGCGGCGGGCAACTGGGGGCCGGTCGCGACCGGGACCCTGGTGGTCGACAAGGTCCGACCGGTGATCTCGGCCCTGACCGCCACACCCAACCCGACCCTGGGCGCGACCACGATCACCCTGACCGGGACCGCCACCGACACCTCTGCCCTGAGCCGCGCCGAGTGGTTCCGGGGCACCGACCCCGGCCTGGGCCTGGCCACCCCGATGGCGATCACCGGCACCGGCCCGACGTACACCCTGACCACCAGCATCGACGTGACCACCTGGAACGAGGGCACCCACACCCTGAGCGTGCGCACCCTCGACGCCGCCGGGAACTGGTCGACCCCCACCACCACGACCGTGGCCGTGCGCGCCCCGATCGTGTTCTCCACCCTCGGCAACACCAACCCACCCGGGGTGGCCGGCACCCCCGACGACGCCGACCTGTACACCTGGAACGGCACCACCTACACCCGCACCCTCGACGCCACCACCCTCGGGCTGCCCACCGGCGCCAACACCGACGGCTACGACCGCGTCGACGCCACCCACTACTACCTGTCCTTCGCCAGCGACACCACCGTGCCCGGCCTGGGCACCGTCCAGGACGAAGACATCGTCTACAACAACGCCGGCACCTGGTCGGTGTTCTTCAACGGCACCGCCCACGGCCTGACCGTGGCCAACCTCGACCTGGACGCCATCAGCATCACCGGCACCACCGTGTACTTCTCCACCCTGGGCAACACCAACCCACCCGGAGTGGGCGGCACCCCCGACGACGCCGACATCTACTCCTGGAACGGCACCAGCTACACCCGCGTCCTCGACGCCACCACCCTCGGACTACCCGCCGGCACCAACGTCGACGGCTACGTCCGCACCGACGCCACCCACTACCTGCTGTCCTTCTCCACCCCCACCACCACCATCCCCACCCTGGGCACCACCCAAGACGAAGACATCATCGCCAACACCACCGGCACCTGGTCGACCTACTTCGACGGCACCACCCACGGCCTGACCACCGACAACCTCGACATCGACGCCTTCGACACCCCCTGAACCCACCAACCGGCTCTGGCCGTTCCGCCGGTGCGAGCAGGGCGATCAGTCACGATGACGGCGGGCGAGCCTCGCGTGGTCGTGCCACTGGGGCGACGACCCCGCGCAGGGTCCCGCCCCCCGGCGGGGCCCCTCACTCGAGGGTCACGCCAGCGTGGCGACGACGACGGCCAGCGCCGGGACGCCCTCGCCGAGCGCACTGAGCCAGAGCCGGCGCTCGGAGACGTACAGGACGAGGGCGAGGAGCACGTGGCTGGCGCACACGACGAGCACCAGCGCCCGACCCACCGCCGGGTCACCCACGTGCAGGATCAGGAGCCCGAGCAGGCCGGCAAGTCCGAAGCAGAGGTTGTAGAAGCCGACGTTGACGGCCCACATGCGCACCGCCGGGACGTCCTGCGGCTCGATGAGGAAGATCGGGTAGAGGGACGGGCGGTCGTGGAAGAAGGACTCCAGGACCCACATGACGATGAGCACCAGAGAGACCAGCAGGGCGACGACCTGGGCGAACGCGTTCATGAGCGGACTCCTGTGCGGAGGGCGAGCTGCGGGACCGGGGTCCCGGGGAGCCGCCGGACAGCGGCGGTGCGACCGGTGAGCAGCAGGAGGAGCGCCTGGACGGGCCCCTCCACCGGCTGCCCTTCGCCCGCAGACCAGTCGGTGTCGGTGGCGACGAGCCGGTGCCCTGCGAGGCGCCGGCGGGCGTGGAACGGGAACGACCGCCGCCACACGAGCGTCGCGGCCACGGCGGCCGCCTCCGGCGGCATGGGGTGCTCACGGCCGAGCGGGACGGCGATGTCCTGGGTGTGCACGAGGACGTCGAGCAGCGGGTCGACGTAGGTGGTGCCCACCGGGTGCCGCCGCGATCCGGCGAACCGGCGGTAGTCCTCGACGATCTGCGCCGTCGGGCGGTGCGACCATCGCCTGGCCTCGGCGGCAATCGCACGGTCGAAGTCGCCCCGCGCTCGCACGAGCGACCGCACGACGTCCGCCGGGGTCGCCTGCGGCGACGAGATCACG
>NZ_JBFUHU010000219.1:0-6404 GCF_056402235.1 Cellulomonas sp. P4_B5_2 | reverse complement strand
GCGGCAGACGCCGCTGCGCCCACGGACGTCGTCGCGCCCGCAGAGACTGCCGAGGAGGCAGCAGACCCCGCTCGCGACGTGGTGATCCACGACGTCCCCACCGTCCGCGTGCACCACCCGAGCGACCTCCTGGGCACGGTGCTGTCCGCGCTCGGCATCGCGGTCGTGCTCGTGCTGGCGACCTACGCCCACAACACCACCACCGGCGTGGCGGAGGACGTCCAGGGCTTCGCCACCCTGCTCAAGCGGATCCTCTTCGTCCCCGTCACCCTGCTCGAGGGCTTCGTCATCGTCGCCGTCCCCCTCGCGGTCATCACCGAGCTCGCGATCCGCCGGCTCGGCCGGCAGCTGGTCGAGGGTCTGGTCGCCGCACTTGCCGCCCTCGTCCTCAACGCGGTCGTCTACTGGGCCATCACCACGCTCGGGTCCGAAGAGCTCGTGGTCGGCATGTCGATCCGGTCGGACAACCAGTGGGTCGTCACGCTCCCCGGGTACGTCGCGCTGCTGGTCGGCCTGCTCACGGTCGTCGGCCCGCGCGGTCGCCGCCGGACCGTCAAGTGGTCGTGGAACCTCATCTGGATCGCGATCGGCGTGCTGCTCATCACCGCCGGGGTCTCGCTGCCGGGGCTGGCCGTCTCCTTCCTCATCGGCCGCGTGACGGGGCTCGGGGTGCGCTACCTGTCCGGCGTGCAGTCGGAGCGGGCGTACGGGGCGAGCCTGGTGGCCGGCGTGCGGCGCGCCGGGTTCGATCCCGTCCAGCTGAGCCGGGTGGCGGACGCGACCACGGAGGCGGAGTCCGAGGTCGGGGCCGACGAGCTCGACGGCGACTCCGCGGCCCGGGCGCTCACCCGGTCGACCGACCACCGCGTGTACGAGCTGACCACCGAGGACGGCGACGAGCTGGACCTGGTCGTCGTCGACGGCGACCGGCAGGTGGTCGGCATGCTGACCCGGCTGTGGCGGTCGCTGCGGCTGCGCGGGATCGAGGGCCGCTCGGTGGTGTCACTGCGCCAGGCTGCCGAGCGCACCGCCCTGCTCGCCTACGCCGCCCGCGCCGCCGGCGTCCGCACCCCCAAGCTGCTGAGCATCGCCGAGGCCGACGACTCCATGCTCCTGGTCCAGGAGCGCCCCGGGCACGCGGTCCCGCTGAGCGACCTGACCAGCGAGGAGCTCACCGACGAGGTCCTCGAGGAGCTCTGGGCGCAGCTCCAGCTCGCCCACGACGCCGGCATCGCCCACCGGTCGCTGACCAGCGACGTCCTGCTCGTCGAGACCGTCGTCGGCCGGCCGGTCGTCTGGCTGACCAGCTGGGAGCAGGGCGACGTCGCCTCGTCCGAGCTGGCCCGACGCATGGACGTCACCCAGCTCGTGGCCCTCCTCGCCCTGCGGGTGGGCGCCACGCGCGCCCTCGAGTCCGCGGCGAGCGTCGTCCCCGCCGAGCACGTCGCGGCGATCGGTCCACTCCTGCAGACGATCACGCTGCCGCGCCTGACCCGCGACGAGATGCGCGCGGACAAGAAGGTGCTCGCCGAGCTGCGGTCGGCGCTGGTCGCCCGGCTGCCCGAGGCCGACGTGGAGCCGCAGCAGCTGGTCCGGTTCGGTGCCCGCACCGTGCTGACGATCGTCGTGCCGATCGCCGCCATCGTCTTCGTCATCACCAGCATCAACGTCGACGAGATCACCTCCGCGCTCGCGGCCGGCGACTGGCGCTGGACGGTGGTCGCGTTCGTGCTCGGGCTCGTCACGCTCGTCGGGGCCGCGCTGGCGTTCGTCGCGTTCTCGCCGGTCAAGCTGCCGCTGTGGCGCGCCACGCTGGTGCAGACCGCCGCGACCTTCGTCGGGCTCGCCGCACCAGCCGGCATCGGACCGGCCGCGCTGAACCTGCGGATGCTCACCAAGCGGGGGGTGTCCACCACCCTGGCGGCGGCCACCGTCGCGCTCGTCCAGGTGAGCCAGTTCGTCGTGACGCTCGGTCTGCTGCTGGTCCTGACCATCGCGTCCGGCAACAAGGAGTCGGCGCTGCCGGTCTCGCCCGTCGTCCTGCTCGTCCTGGGGATCGTCGCCGCGCTCGTCGCGTCGGCGCTCCTGGTGCCCAAGGTGCGTCAGTGGGTGCTCGCCAAGACCATGCCGACCCTCCGCCAGACGTGGCCGCGCCTCATCGAGGTGCTCGGGCAGCCGTGGCGGCTGGCGCTGGCCGTCGGCGGCAACCTGCTGATGACGCTCGGCTTCATCTTCGCGTTCGACGCGAGCCTCGCCGCGTTCGGCCAGGACGCCACGCTCATCCAGGTGGCGCTGGTCTACCTGGCCGGCAACACCGCGGGCGCGCTGATCCCGACGCCCGGCGGCATGGGCACGATCGAGCTGGCCCTCGCCACCGCGCTCACCAGCTTCACCACGATCAACCCCGGTGTCGCGACGTCGGTCGCGGTCCTGTTCCGGGTGGCCACGTACTGGCTGCGCATCCCGCTCGGCTGGGTGGCCATGCGCGTGCTGCAGAAGACCGGCGAGCTGTAGACAGAGGTCCGGGCCGGCACCTGTGCGGTACCGGCCCGGAGAACTCGTGCGGCAGCGTCGGTCAGGCGAGCGCCTTGGCCTTGAGCGCCGCGAACTCGTTGGCGTCGATCGTGCCCGCGTCGAGCAGCGCCTTCGCCTCGGCGATGTGCTCGGTCGGTGACTTGCCCGCCACGTCTCGGATGTAGCTGTCGGTATCGGACTTCGCCTGCTGGACGGCCTGCATCTGCCGCTCCGCCATGCCCTTGCCGCGGGCGATCACGTAGATCAGCGCGGTCAGGAACGGCAGGAAGACCAGCGCGATGATCCAGACGGCCTTGGCGAAGCCGCCGAGGTCACGGTCACGGAACAGGTCTCCGAGGATCTGAAAGAGGATGACGAGGTACGCGAAGAACAGGAACCAGTAGACGAGAAGCCAGAACCAGTCCAAGAAGCTGTCCATGTGACCTTCTCTCCGGAAGTGCCCCCGAGCGGGAGCTCGCTCACGTCGAGGCTAGTGGACATGGCGGACAAAAAGCACCCACCGACACACGCTGACCTGCGGCAACGCAGAACCCCCCGGAGCCGGGAGGCTCCGAGGGGTTCGACGAGGAGGGCTTGCCGTGCTTCGAGACCTCAGGCCGCCACGTGCTCGCGCTGCGCCGGCACCAGCTCGATCGCGCTGCGACGAGCGGCGAGGCCGGCCCACGCGGAGACGCGAGGAGCCGGGAAGGCCGGGGTGGGGGTGATGGAGGTCTCGGACGGGTYCGCTGAGAATCCGCGCTGGTCCATGTCGCTGTCCTGTCTGTTCGGTAGCCCGGCTGACCCTGTAGGTCCCGTGGCTTTGCGTCCCCTCCTTGCGGAGGGTTTGCCGTTTCGCTGACAAGTCCGACATTAGAGCAACATGAGAGTTCGTGGAAGCGTGTCACCGTCAGCAGAACCGGACATACGCCCTTTTCACCCGGTCGGACGTATCAGAGCGTCTCCTTCACGCTCGTGGCCGCTCACCCGAAGGTGAACGAGAACGCCTGGACCCCTGACTGCGCAGTCAGCTCGACGGTGCCGCTCCGCACTGAATCGTCGTCGACCAGCGCGTACGCCCGCGGTGCACCGTCCACCGCCAGCTCCACCCGGTCCACGACCGACCCGTCCTCGTCGCGCACGGTGGCCGTGACCGCACCCGTCCCGCCGAGGACCACCTGCACCACCGCGGCGTGGTACCGCAGTTGCAGCTGCGCGTCCGGGCCCGCGGTCGCGCCCTGGTAGTCGGTGGTCCACGTCCCGCCGAACGCGACCGTGTCCGGCGCCTGGTCCGTGGGGAACGTGTAGGTCCCCGCGCCCTCCCGGTAGTCGCCCGCCACGTTCGCGTGCTTGCTCACCGACAGGAACGTCTCCGGGGTGACGTCTCCCTCCGGTGTCGTGTCGTCCACCTGGGTCTGCGCGGGAAGCGTCACGCCGGGGTCCGCCTGCGTCAGGAGCTCCCGGATCAGGGTCTCGGTCTGGGCGTAACCGCCCTCGCCCTGCGACACCTGCCGGATCCGGCCGTCGGCGTCGATCAGGTAGTGCGCAGGCCAGTAGCGGTTTCGGTAGGCGGTCCAGGTGGCGTACGAGTTGTCCTGCGCCACGGGGTACGTGATGCCCAGCCGCTCCGCGCCGTCGACGACGTTGCGGGTCTCGCGCTCGAACGCGTACTCGGGGGTGTGCACGCCGATCACCACGAGGCCGTCGTCGCGGTAGGCCTCCTCCCACGCGGTCACGTGCGGGACCGAGCGCTGGCAGTTGATGCAGGAGTACGCCCAGAAGTCGAGGAGCACGACCTTGCCGCGCAGGTCCGCCAGGTCGACCGGTGCACCGTCCGGGGTGTTCAGCCAGGTATCGATACCTCGGATCGCCGGCGCGGGTCCGCAGTCCTCGAGCTCGGCGGAGTTGTTGCTGCACTCGGCCAGCTGCCGGTTCTCGTCCGTGACCAGCCCGCCGAGGTCCAGCTGCTCGCGCACGGTCTCGCTGGCGGCGACCCTCGCCTGGAGCGACTCCGTGTAGCCCGGGAGCGCCCGCTGGATCGCGTCGGTCAGGTTGAACGCCAGCGCCAGGGCGAGCGCGATCATCAGCGCACCGCCGGCCGCGCGGATGCCGCGCTGGTGGGTGCGGAACGCGGCGATGCGCTCGGCGACCCGGCGGCCCGCGAGCGCGAGGATCAGCAGCGGGATCGACGCGCCCAGCGCGAACGCCACGGTCAGGACAACCGTGCCGGGGCCGACCGACCCCGTTGCACCCGCCACGGTGATCGCCGCGAGSACCGGSCCGGCGCACGGCACGTACACCGCGCCCAGTCCGAGACCGAGCACGAAGCCGCCGCGGCCCGCCCCGGGCGCACGCTTCGGGGTCAGCCGCTGGAACGGACGCTCCAGGAGCTCCTCGAACCGCGGCACCAGCAGGCCGATGCCCAGGAGCGCGAGCACGGCGATGCCGGCCCAGCGCAGCAGGTCCTGCGGCAGACCGAGCAGGTTGAGCAGGAGCGTGCCGACCAGGGTGACCAGCGTGAAGCTGGTGACCAGGCCCGCGATGACCAGGTAGGGGCGGCGGGCCGACGCCTTGTCGCGCGTGGCCGTCACCTCCGCGGGTGGTTCCAGGGTGGCGACGCCACCGGGCGTCCACRTGGTGCCGCTCGACAGGAACGACGGCTGGGCCATCGCCCCCACGGAGCCGGCGGCGCCCTTCGTGGTCTTCGTCGTGGCGGATGGTCGAGCGCGTGCCCCTTGCACGCCGCCCGCGAAGAACACGACGGGCAGCACGGGCAGGATGCACGGCGAGATGCCGGTGATGAGGCCACCGACGAGCCCGATGAGCGCGAGCGTGAGCAGGTCCATGGCCGGGGTTCGCCGCCGCGACCCTCGGGGATGGGTCCTCGTCGCAACCGGCACCCATCCGCTCCCCCGACGGTGCCGAACCCCTCCCGAGAGACGACCGGGCGGGTACCCACCCGGACCTGATTCAAGGGAGAGCCACCATGCGCACCACGAACCGCACCCGTATCGCCGCCGTCCTGCTCGCCGGCGTCACGGGCCTCGCCCTGACCGCCTGCAGCTCCGGCGCGGCCGACGACACTGCAGGATCCGAGTCGTCGTCGATGGAGACGCCCATGGAGACGCCGTCGGAGATGCCGACCGAGGACGCGATGACCGCGGACCCCGCCGCCGACCTCGTCGGCCCCGGCTGTGCCGACTACGCCACCGCCGTCCCCGACGGCCCCGGCTCCGTGACCGGCATGTCGACCGACCCGGTCGCCGTGGCCGCGTCGAACAACCCGCTGCTGACCACGCTCGTGGCGGCCGTCTCCGGCCAGCTGAACCCGGACGTCAACCTGGTCGACACCCTGAACGGTGCGGAGTTCACCGTGTTCGCGCCGGTCGACGACGCGTTCGCCAAGATCGACCCGGCGACCATCGAGTCCCTCAAGACCGACTCCGCGACGCTCTCCTCGATCCTCACGTACCACGTGGTGCCCGGGCAGCTGTCCCCCGACATGGTGGCCGGCACGCAGACCACCGTCCAGGGCGGGACCGTCGAGGTCACCGGCTCGGGTGACTCGCTCATGGTCAACGGCGCGTCCGTCATCTGCGGCGGCGTCCACACCGCCAACGCGACCGTCTACCTCATCGACTCGGTGCTCATGCCGACGATGTGACGACCCGGCGGGCCGGTCGCTGAGGCGGCCGGCCCGTCAGCGCTCGGCCGTTCAGCGGCCGAGCAGCGGAGCCCCCTCGCAGGGTACGGCGAGGGGGCTCCGTCGCGTCCGGACCCGACTCCCGCACCCGTCCGTGAGTTCGTGCGTTCCGGTCGAGTTCGTGAGTTGGAACTGCCGATCTCGCCTGTAACTCACGAACTCGTGCGGGACGGTGCGGGGCGGGGTGGGT
>NZ_JBFUHU010000218.1:0-6429 GCF_056402235.1 Cellulomonas sp. P4_B5_2 | reverse complement strand
GACCGCGGTCGCGAGGAACAGCAGGTCGCTCGGCGACTGGCCGCGCAGCACCCCGATGAGCACGATGACCGCCACCGCGCTCCACGCGATGACCCCGAGCACCTTGGTCAGCTTGTCGAGCTCGCGCTGCAGCGGCGACTTCGTCTTCTCCACCGACGACAGCAGGGTGGCGATGTTGCCGATCTGCGTCGTCATGCCCGTGGCGGTGACGAGCATCGTGCCGGTGCCGCGGGTGACCGACGTGTTCTGGAACGCCATGTTGGCGCGGTCGCCGAGCGGGACCTCCTCGTCGGCGAGCGTGATCACGTCCTTGCCGATCGGCGTGCTCTCGCCGGTCAGCGCCGCTTCCTGCGTCTCCATCGTGGCGGTCCGCAGCAGCCGGCCGTCGGCGGGCACGATGTCGCCGGCCTCGAGCTCCACGATGTCGCCGGGCACCAGCTCGTTCGCGGGGATCTGTACCAGGGCACCGTCCCGCCGCACGCGCGACTGCGGTTCCTGCATGGTGGCGAGCGCGTCGACGCTCTTGCGGGCGAGCATCTCCTGCCGGGCGCCGATGACCACGTTCACCACGACCAGGAACCCGACGATCAGCGCGGTCGAGCCCTGCCCGATCGCCGCGCTCACCGCCGCGACCGCCACGAGCATGATGTTCATCGGGTCGCGCAGCTGCGCGAACACCACCGACCACACCGACGGCGCGGCCTGCGCGGTGAGCGTGTTGGGCCCGTACCGCTCCCGGCGGGCCGTCACCTCCGCCGCAGTCAGGCCGGCCGAGAGATCCGTGCTGAGCTGCGCGCTCGCGGCCTCGGGGTCGAGCGCCCACCACCGGGTGGGGGCTGCGGTGCTGCTGAGAGTATCTGTCACCGAGAGCTCCTCAAGCCGCGACGAGTGGTGCACGCTCGTGCGGCCACGCTAGCGCGAGATGCCCGGATCGCGGAGGATCCGGGCATCTCGGTCTGCGCGTCAGGAGACGGGTACCGCGACCGGCGCCTCGGCGGGCTCCGGCTCCTCCTGCTTGCTGAGTTCGCTGGGCCACCACATGGCCCTGCCGATGTCGAGGTTGAGCGCCGTGACCAGCACCGACCGCACGATCAGGGTGTCCAGCAGCACGCCGAACGCCACGGCGAACCCGATCTCCGCGAACGCCACGAGCGGGAGGGTGCCGAGCACCGCGAACGTGCCCGCCAGGACCAGCCCGGCCGAGGTGATGACGCCGCCGGTGGCCGCCAGGCCCACCAGCGAGCCACGGTGGTGCCCGATCCGCAGCGCCTCCTCCCGCACCCGGGTCATGAGGAAGATGTTGTAGTCGATCCCCAGGGCCACCAGGAAGACGAACACGAACAGCGGGAACGACGTGTCCGCGCCGGCGTAGCCGAACACGTACTTGAACACGAGCGCGCTGATGCCGATGGCGGCGCCGAACGAGAGGACGACGGTGCCGATGAGCACCAGCGGCGCCACGACCGCCCGCAGCAGGACCATGAGGATGAGGAACACGACGAGCAGGATGATCGGGATGATCAGCCGGTTGTCGTCGGCCGAGGCCCGCTGCACGTCGAGGTTGACCGCCGTGGACCCGCCGACCAGCGCGTCGGCGTCGGGCACCGCGTGCACCGCCGCACGGACCCGGTCGACCGTGTCGAAGGCCTCGTCGGCGTCGGGCGCGGACGTCAGGGTGCCCTCGAGGTAGGCGAGGTCGTCCAGGACGACGGGTTCGGAGACGCTCGCCGGGTCGATCCCCTCGACCTCCGCGAGAGCCGCGGCGACGTCGGTGGCCTGGTCGGCGTTCGTGATCACGACGACGGGGGAGCCGGCGCCGCCGGGGAAGTGCGCGGAGAGCACCTTCTCGCCCACGATCGACGGCTGCTCGCCGCGGAACGACTCCTCGGTGGTCAGACCGGTCGCGTTGAGCGCCACGATGCCGACGCACGCGACGAGGAGCGCCGCGGAGGTGCCGATCCACGTCGCCCTTGGCCGGCGCTCGATCCGGCCGCCGACGCGCGCCCAGAAGCCGTGCTCGGACGGCTCGCCGTCGCCCAGCTTGGGAGTGCGCGGCCAGAAGATCCACCGGCCGCAGGTGACCAGCAGCGCCGGCAGCAGGGTGAGCATGACGAGCACCGCGACGCCGACGCCGACGGCGGCCACCGGGCCGAGGCCGGCCGTGGAGTTCATCGTCGCGAAGAGCAGGCAGAGCATGCCGATGGCCACCGTGGCACCGCTGGCGATGATCGCCGGGCTGGCGCGGTGCAGGGCGAGCGCCATGGCCTCGTGCCGGTCGCCGTGCTTGCGCAGCTCCTCGCGGTAGCGCGCCACGAGCAGCAGGGCGTAGTCCGTCCCCGCGCCGAACACGAGGACCGTGAGGATGCCGGCGCTCTGCGCGTTCACGGTCAGGKCGTAGTTGTCGGCGAGCAGGTAGATGAGCGCCTGCGACACGGTGAGCGCCACGCCCGCGGAGATGACCGGCAGGAGCCAGAGGATCGGGCTGCGGTACGTGATGAGCAGGATGACGATGACGACCGCGACCGCCGCGTACAGCAGCGTGCCGTCGATGCCCTCGAACGCCTCGGACGAGTCCGCGGCCGAGCCGGCCGGGCCGGTGACGTAGACATCGAGGCCGTCGGGGCCGTCCTCCGCGGTGGCGCGCAGGTCGACGACGGCGTCGGCGGCCAGGTTCCAGCCGTCGGACCCGAGGTCGAGCGGGACGATGATCTGCGCGGCGTTGCCGTCCTCCGAGGGGATCGGGCCGACGACGTCGCCGTCCAGCGTGTCGAGCGTGCCGAACTCGGCGGCGTCCGCCGCGATGGCCGCCAGGTCGTCGGGCGTGAGGCCGGACGACCGCTCGTAGACCATGACCGCGGGGATCGTGTTGGCGGACACGAAGCTGCCCGCGACGTCGAGCACCTCCGTGGACTCGGCGTTGGACGGGAGCCAGGACTTGGCGTCGTTGTCCTGCGCGCCCGTGAGCTTGCCCGCGAGGGGCCCTAGGAGCGCGACCACGACGAGCCAGAAGGCGATGACGGCGAACTTGAGGTAGCGATGGGTGATCCATCCGGCGACCTGAGACATGGGTGTTCCTTTGCAGGGGATGTCGACGACGACTGGAAAGGGGCAGACCGCCCGCCCGGAGATACCGCGGCGGCCGCCGGTCTCGGTGCTGTGAGTGATCCTAGGATTTCGGGGTCGGCAGGCCCAGGGATATCGGGGAGACCCCCCAATCGACCCTCAGGTTCCCCTCAGGAGTTGCTCAGGGCAGCCACGGCGCGTGCCACGTCGTCGGCGTCGTTCCAGACGTGGAACGCGAGCCGGACACCGCCGCCGCGGCCGGCCGCACGGGTGCCCGCGGCCGCGAGGAGAGCTCGTCGCGAGCCTGCCTCGTCGTCGGGCAGGGCCACGATCGCGCTGCCGCCGGGCTCCATCCCGAGCCCGGCACGGAAGGCGTCGGCGAGACCGACCGCGTAGCGACGGACGTCGTCCGCAGGTGCGTCGGCGAAGAGCTTCAGCGCGGGGACCGCGCCCACCCAGCAGAGCCAGGCGGGGGAGACGTCGAGCCGCCGCGCGTCCCCGGCGAGCGCCATGTGCGGGCCGTAGACCGACGACCAGATCTCCTCGCCCGCGTACCAGCCGGCGCTCGTCGGTCGGAGCCGGTCGAGCACGTCCGGGCGGACGGTGAGGAACGCGGTGCCGCGCGGCGCGGACAGCCACTTGTACGACGCGCAGACGGTGACGTCGAAGGCGGTCGCGTCCACGGGCAGCCAGCCGGCGGCCTGCGTGACGTCGCAGACGGTCAGGGCACCGGCCGCGGCGGCCGCCGTGCGGATCGCGTCGACGTCCGCGATCCGACCGTCGCGCGACTGCACCAGCGAGAACGCGACGGWGTGGGTCGACGCCCGGACCTCGTCGGCCAACGACTCCAGCGTTACCTGCCGGACGGTGACGCCGCGGTCGGCGTGCGTCAGGAACGGGAAGACGACCGAGGCGAAGTCGCCGTCGACCACGAGCACCTCGGCGCCGTCCGGCACGCTCGATGCGACCAGGCCGACCAGCGCGGACGTCTGCGAGCCGATCGCCACCCACGAGGTCTCGACCCCGACCAGCCGGGCGAAGGCGGCGCGCGAGGCCGCCACCGCCTCGTCGTACACCGCGAGGTCGGCCTTGCCGGCCTGCCAGGAGTCCAGGGCGTCGCGCATCGCGTCCACGGTCGCCCGGGCCGGCAACCCGCACGTGGCCGCGTCGAGGTAGCCGGGCACGGGGGCGAACGCGGAGCGCAGCACGGTCAGGGAGTCCATGGCGACGATCGTCTCAGCCCGCGGCCGCGGCCAGGTGTGCCGAAACGGGGTCCGTGCCTGCGTTCCTCTCGCTAGCGTGTCGCCAGCACCGACGCCGACCAGGGAGCCACCGCCATGCCGCCGTACTGGACCGCCCGCCGCATCCTCTGGACCGGTGTGGTCGTGGCGCTCGGCGCCAGGCTCGTCGTCCTGCCGGTGTTCTACGCCCTCGTGAACGCGTTCCCCTTCCGTGTCGACTTCTACGGCTTGGGCGTGGTCGACGTCTACGGCTGGCTCGAGGCCGTCATCTCGATCGCCGCGTGGGTGGGGGCGTCGATGGTCGCTGCCTCGTTCGTCGTGCGCGTCCTGGAGGAGCGCGGCGTGGTCCCCGCGGTTGTCGAGGACGCCGACGCCGACCGGTCGACCGAGCTCTGACTCAGCGGCTCAGCGCACGCGCGCCGGGTCCCCGGACTGCGTCGCGTGAAGACTTCGTTCCTCCGGGCGCAACGAAGTCCTCACGCGAGCGTGCTGAGCCAGTTCCGGACCGCGGCGGCGACGGCGGTGTCGCTCGTCGGCGTGTGCGTGCCGGGCAGGAAGACGGTGGTGACCGGCCCCGGGACGGCGGACAGGTGGGCGGTGAGCTCGTCGGGGGAGCCGAACGGGTCGCTGGTGYCCGAGACCGCCAGCACAGGGACGTGGAGGTCGGGCAGGTGCGCCGCGCGGAGGTTGTCGGGGCGGCCCGGCGGGTGCAGCGGATAGGAGAGCAGGACCAGCCCGGCCGCGGGCAGTCCCTGCGCGACGGCCATCGAGCACATGCGGCCGCCGAACGAGCGGCCGCCGAGCACCAGCCGGTCCGTGCCGACGCCGAGGGAGTCGGCGAACGCGGCGGCCTGCGCGGTCACGTGCGCGATCGCCGGTGCCGCGGTCTTCGGGAGGTCGAGCCGCAGCACGGGCAGCGGGGCGACGGCCGCCTCGACGGCGACGAGCGCGGGGCTCTCGCGGGTCCCGCCGAACCCCGGGGTGAGCAGCAGCCCGGCGACGGTCATCGCAGGCCCAGCACCGAGGTGATGGTCCGGACCACACCGTTGGCGGTGTTGGCGGGTGCGACGAACCGGGCGTGCGCCCGGACCTCGGGGTGCGCGTTGTCCATCGCGAACGAGTAGTACGCCGCGTCGAGCATGCCGATGTCGTTGAAGTAGTCGCCGAACACCATGGTCTGCTCGGCGGTGATCCCGAGCGCGGCCTGCACCGCCCGCAGCGCGTGGCCCTTGTCCGCGGTCGGGCTCATCACGTCCACCCAGTGCTCGCCCGAGACCAGCCCGTCGAACGGCTGCAGCAACCGGCCGGCGCCCGTGACCGCGGCGCCGAAGTCGTAGACGGCCACCTTGAGGATCTGGTCGTCGACCACGGTCAGGTCCTCGACGTGCTCGAGCTTGGCGTAGTAGGGCGTCGCGTGGTCGAGGAACGCGTCGTCCGTGCGCTCGACGTACGCGGACCGCTTGCCGCACAGCACGGTCCCCAGGTCGAGGTGGTCGGCCGCCCGCACGGTCTCGACGGCCTTCCGCGCGGTGCCCAGGTCGAGGCCGTCGGAGCTGATCTCCTCGTCGTGCTGGACCACGTAGGAGCCGTTCTCCGCGATGTAGACCAGCTCGTCCCGGCCGAACTGCCGGCGCAGGGTGGCGTACTGCCGGCCGCTCGCCGGGCACAGGCGGATCCCGCGGCGGTCCAGCTCGTCGAGCAGCGGCCAGAAGTCGTCGTGGATCCGCTTCTCGTCGTCCAGCAGGGAGCCGTCCATGTCCACCGCGATGAGCCGGATGTCGGGGACGGGGTCGAAGACGAGGGGTTCCACGGGGCGATTCTCTCAGGAGGCCTCGCGGGCCAGGTGCTCGACCGTCGCGGTCAGCGCGCGGAGGCCCGTCTCCACGTCGGCCAGGCTGACGTCCTCGTCCGGGTGGTGGCTGATGCCGTCGGGGTTGCGCAGGAACAGCATGCCGACGCCGGTCACCGCCCCGATGGCCATGGCGTCGTGCCCCGCGCGGCTGAACAGGGCGGGGACGTCCCGGCGGCCGGTGTCCTCGATCCCGGCGCGCACGACGTCCTGCAGGAGGGTGTCGCACATGACCGCGGGCGCCTCGTGCAGCTCGCGCGCGGACCAGGTCAGCCC
>NZ_JBFUHU010000217.1:0-6434 GCF_056402235.1 Cellulomonas sp. P4_B5_2 | reverse complement strand
GCCGTACCCCCACGGGGTGCGGCCGCCTCGTGCGTGGGTGACCATCGCGCATGACGACTTTCGACGCCCTCGCCGACGAGGGGTTCATCTCCCTGACCACGTTCCGCAAGTCCGGAGTCGGGGTGCCGACGACCGTGTGGGTGGGCCGGGACGGCGACGCGCTGCTGGTGACCACCCCGCGGGGCAGCGGCAAGGTCAAGCGGCTCGGTCGGGACTCCCGCGTGGAGATGTCCCCGAGCAGCCGGTTCGGGAGCGTCGACGACGACGCCCCCACGGTGACCGGCGTCGGAGAGATCCTCGACGACGACGCGGCGCGCGAGCGGTGCAACGACGTCATGGTCGAGAAGTACGGCCTCGAGTACCGCGTGATGATGGGGATCGAGAAGCTGGGCCGCAAGGGCGACGACAACCGGGTGATCCTGCGCATCACGCGGGACTGAGAGCGGGCGTAGCCTGCCCGCCGTGCCCCTGACCCACGCGGAGATCACCGCGACCCTGCGCGCCGCCGGCTGCGTGTTCGCCGAGGACGAGGCGACGCTCCTGCTCGGGACGGGGTCCGACGACCTCGACGGGCTGGTCGCGCGCCGCGTCGCCGGTGAGCCGCTCGAGGTCGTCGTCGGGTGGGCGGAGTTCTGCGGGCTGCGGATCGGGATCGACCCCGGGGTGTTCGTGCCGCGCCGCCGCACCGAGCTGCTGGTGGGGGAGGCCGCGCGGCTGGCCCCGCGGRCCGCCGAGCCGGTCGTGGTGCTGGACCTGTGCTGCGGCTCCGGGGCGCTCGGGGTGGCGCTCGCGCACCTGCTCGGTGCGGTGGAGCTGTACGCGGCCGACGTGGAGCCCGCGGCGGTCCGCTGCGCACGCCGGAACGTCGGCGCGGTCGGCGGGCAGGTGTTCGAGGGGGACCTGGACCAGCCGCTGCCGGCGTCGTTGCGGGGGCGGGTGCAGCTGCTCGTCGCCAACGTGCCGTACGTGCCGACCGACGCGATCGCTCTGATGCCGCCCGAGGCGCGGTTGCACGAGCCGCGCGTCACGCTCGACGGCGGGTCCGATGGGCTCGAGGTGCTGCGGCGGGTCGCGTCGGTGGCGCCGCGGTGGCTGGCGCCGGGTGGTCACCTGCTGGTGGAGACCGGTGCGGCGCAGGTGCCCGCCGCGGTCGACGCGTTCGGGCGCGCAGGGCTGGCGGCGCGGGTGGTGGTCGACGAGGACGCCGGGGCCACGGTGGTCGTCGGGACCCTGCCGTAGTCCTCCCGTTCTGCGCCATGTCGCCGGTGCGGGGCATGATCAGCGCGTGACCGATGCGTACGCCGGGCCCGAGGGGCAGGCCGACCCGACGTACGAGCGGTTCGCGCGCCTCGCGCAGGCCTACGTCGGCGCACCGGTGTCGCTCGTGTCGTTCGTCGACGACGTCGGACAGGTGTTCCCCGGGGCCCTCGGGCTGCCCGAGCCCTGGATGTCGCGGCGCGGGACGGAGCTGTCCCACTCGTTCTGCCAGTACGTGGTGAGCTCGGACGCGCCGCTGGTGGTCGCCGACGCGCGCGACGTCGACTTCCTGCGCGACAACCTCGCCATCCCGGACCTGAGCGCGATCGCCTACGCCGGCTTCCCGCTGCACGACCTGGACGGGCGGGCTGTCGGCTCGCTGTGCGCGATCGACGACCAGCCGCGGGAGTGGACGCCGGAGGAGCTCGCGGTGCTCTCCGACCTGGCGCAGGCGTGCTCGTCGGAGGTCCAGCTGCGGGCGCTCGGCGAGCGGGCGCGCCGGGCGCAGCGCTCCGCCACGCAGAGCGATCGGCACGCCCGCCTGATGCTCCTGATGTCGGAGGCGTTCGCGGACGCGGTGTCGGTGGACGACGTGCTGGACACGATCCAGCGGGTGGCGGTGACGGCGGCCGGCTCCCGGCGGACCGCGGTGGCGGTGGTGCACGAGCAGGTCCTGCGCTGGGTGCGGTACGAGCAGGTCGAGGGCGTGCCCGCTGCGCTGTGGGGAGACGTGGCCCTGTCCGACGCGCGGTGGCCGTCCGTGGCGGCGGTGACCGGCGAGGGGCCGCAGATCTTCGAGGACTCCGCGGCCATGGCTGCTGCGTTCCCGTCGACCGCCGGGATGGGTGGCGACGGAGCGCTCGCGATCCTGCCGCTGACCGCGGCCACCGGCGTGCTCGGGGCCGTCCTGCTGCGCTGGCAGCTGCCACGGGGGATGGACGCGGAGCTGCGGTCCGTGCTGAGCGCGCTGGCCGCGTACGCCGCTCTGGCGCTCGACCGTGCGCAGCTGCTGGAGGAGCGGCGCGAGGTCGCGCACGTGCTGCAGGCCGCGATGCTCACCGACCTGCCGACGGTCGACGGCCTCACGATCACGGCTGCGTACGCCCCGGCGTCGACCGGCGAGGATGTCGGCGGGGACTGGTACGACGCCATCGCGCTTCCCGACGGGTCGACGGCGCTGATGATCGGCGACGTGACCGGGCACGACATGGGAGCTGCCGCGCTCATGGGGCAGCTCAGGTCGATGCTGCGCGGGCTGACCTGGACGTTCCAGGAACCCCCCGGCGCCATCCTGCGGCGGCTCGACGACGCGAACCTGGGCGTGGGACTGCGGGCGACGGGCTCGGCGGTGCTGGCGCACCTGGACCCGGCAGGCGCCGACGGGGGGCGCGAGCTGCGCTGGTCCAGCGCCGGGCACCCGCCTCCCGTGCTGCTGCGCCGCGACGGCGGGGCCGCCGAGCTGAAGGGCACGCCCGACCTGCTCCTCGGGTTCCGGTCGGGGGCGGTGCGCCGCGACCACACGGTGGTCCTGTACCCCGGTGACGTCCTCGTGCTGTACACGGACGGCCTGGTGGAGCGTCGGCGGGAGAACCTCCGCGCGGGCCTCGCCCGGCTGGTCGCCACGGTGGAGACCGCGGCCCCGGGAGACCCGTGGGCGCTGATCGAGGCGCTGGCTCCGTCGACCATCCGTCGCGACGACGTCGCCGTCCTGACGGTCACCCTCGGATGAGTACCGCCGTCGCTCGCCTCGTGGCGCTGGCCGACCCCGAGCGGGCCGCGGGCATGGCGTCGTTCTTCAAGACCGGCCCGGGGGAGTACGGCGAGGGCGACCAGTTCCTCGGGCTCACCGTGCCGCAGGTGACAGCGGTCGCCAAGGAGCACGTCGGCCTGCCGGTCGCGTCCCTGGAGGAGCTGCTCGAGGACGACCGGCACGAGGTGCGGCTGCTGGCGCTGAAGATCATGGCGATCGAGTGCGCAGCGAAGCGGACCTCGCCGGAGCGGCGGCGCGAGCTGCTCGACCTCTACCTGCGGCGCACCGACCGCGTGAACAACTGGGACCTGGTCGACGCCAGCGCGCCGGACGTGCTCGGCCGCGCGGTGGTGGCCGGGCTGCCGGTCGACGTGCTCTACCGCCTGGCCGCCTCGGACCTCCTGTGGGAGCGACGCATCGCGGTCGTCGGGACGTTCCCCCTGATCCGTGAGGGGTCGCTGGACCACACGTTCGCGCTCGCCGCACTGCTGGAGCCGGACCGGCACGACCTCATGCACAAGGCCATCGGGTGGATGCTGCGCGAGGCCGGCAAGAAGGACGAGCCGCGGCTCCTGGCGTACCTCGACGAGCATGCTGCGACGATGCCGCGGACCACCCTGCGGTACTCCCTCGAGCGCCTGGATCCCGAGGTCCGGACGCACTACATGCGGGCGAAGCAGCGGGTCAGCTGACGATCTCCAGCCAGTGCGGGTTGGTCATGATGCCGATCAGGTTGCCGAACGGGTCGACGACCGAGGCGGTGGTGAAGCCCTCGCCGCGCTCGCGGATGCCCTCGTGCTCGGTCGCACCGAGTGCGAGCAGGCGCTCGAACGTCCCGAGCAGGTCGTCGACGTGCCAGGACACGACAGCGCCGCTGGGACCGCCGCCGTTCGGGACGTAGCGGCGGTCGATGATGCCGAGCTCGTCGAGGTGGTCACCGATGCGGAACTCGATGTATCCCTCGCGGGCGAAGTACGGCTCGACGCCGAACAGCTCGGTGTACCAGGTGCGGGCGGCGTCGAGGTCGTCGGCGAAGAAGGAGACGTTGGCGAGGCCACGGAAGGTGCTGGTCGTTGTTGTCATGACTCGACTCTCCTCGGCTAAGTGCTCACCTTCTGAGCACTTTGTTTGCCATTCTTGAGCCATGCGCGCGGACCGCCTGGTGGCCACCCTCCTGCTCATGCAGGCACGCGGGCGGGTGACCGCCGCCGAGGTGGCCGGCGAGCTGGAGGTCTCGGTCGCGACCGCCCGGCGCGACCTGGAGGCGCTGTCCACGGCGGGCATCCCGGTCTACCCGCAGCCAGGGCGCGGCGGTGGCTGGTCGCTCGTCGGCGGTGCGCGCACCGACCTCACCGGGCTCACCGCCTCCGAGGCGCAGGCGCTCTTCCTGCTGGTCGGCTCGTCGTCCGACCGGTCCGCCGAGGCCACCTCCGCCCTGCGCAAGCTCGTCCGCGCTCTGCCCGCGACCTTCCGGGCGGAGGCCGAGGCGGCCGGGCGGGCGGTCCTGGTGGACCCGGTCGGGTGGGGCTCGTCGGCCCGCGCCCGGCAGCCGTGGGTGGAGGACCTGCAAGGGGCTGTCGTGCGCCGGCGGCAGGTGACGCTCGTGTACAGCGGTCGTGCCGGCGAGTCCGAGCGGACCGTCGACCCGTGGGCGCTGGTCGACAAGGGCGAGCACTGGTACCTCGTGGCCGGGACGCCGGCGGGCCGACGCACGTTCCGGCTGGACCGGATCACCAGCCTGGCCGTGCGTGACACAGCGGCCGCGCGGCCCGACGACCTGGACGTGGCCGGTGTCTGGGAGTCGGTGGTCGACGAGGTCGAGGAGCGTCGCTCGCGGGTGACCGCGACCGTGCTGACGACACCGTTCCTGGTGCGCGTGCTCCGAGGCCAGTTCGGGCGGCACGTCACCGTGCTCGGGACCGACGCCGACGGGCGGGTCCGGCTCGAGGTGGGGTCGCACACCGCGCGGTCGGTCGCTGAGCACCTGGCCGGGTTCGGCGCTGCGGTCCAGGTGCTGGGGCCCGCCTCCGTCCAGGCCGAGCTGGCGGTGCTGGGCGCGGAGCTGGTCGGGCTGTACGGGGGTGTCGGTGGTCCTGGCTAGCGTGCCGCCCATGATCACCGAGGGAACGTTCACGGTCAGCGGGTTCACGGGCGTGCCGGTCGAGCAGGACGCCGAGCCGGTCAGCACGGCGCTCGCTGTCGGGGTCGCGACGATGGTCAAGCAGTACGCGGGCGGCGTCGAGGGGCGGTCCACCACCCTGTTCACCTCGGCGTTCGACCCGGAGCTCGGTGTCGGCACGTACGTGGCGATGGAGTCCTTCGAGGGCAGCCTGGACGGGCGTCCCGGCACCTTCAACTTCGTCCACGTGGCGTCGACGCACGGCTCGGACCGGTTCGACGAGCATGTCGCGATCGTCCCGTCGAGCGGCACCGGCGAGCTGGCCGGCATCACGGGCGGTGGCGCGCTGGAGGTGGACGCGGACGGCACGCACCGGATGCGGTTCGACTACACGCTGGGCTGAGCACCTGCCCGGCGCGCCTCTTCCGCCTCCGCGAGCGCCGCGAACGTGCGCAGCTGCTTGCGCATCATCACCAGGTCACCCCACGCGAGCAGCCACGCGCCGACGGCTCCCGCCCGGCCGGTCGGTTCCGGGGTGCGGAGCACGGCCACGAGCCTGCTGCGCGCCGGACCCGCCGCCAGGACCGCGTAGGTGACGGCGACGTCCCCGAACATCCGGGCACCGGAGGGGTTCATCCGCACGGTCAGGTGCTCGTCGGGGGCGAACGAGGCGAGCGTGAAGATCCGCGAGAACGTCTGGCCGACCTCCAGCTCCCACGTCCACGGCATGGGCACGCGAGGGCTGCGCCGGCCACCGTTGTCGATCCAGTCGTAGCTGTAGGGCGCGACGCGGAACTGGCACACCCACCGGTAGACCACGTCGGGCGGCGCCGCCACGTCGACCCCGCGGAACAGTCGCCGCGCGGGGGCGGGGACGAGGTCGTCGCACGGGTACGAGCGCTGCTGCTCGGACCCGGTCACGCCCCACGCCGTGGCGATCGTCATGAGTGTCACGCTAGGGGGAGCCGGGTGCGGGCGCCCCGACCGCTCAGCGGGCTCTCAGCGCGGGAGCGCCCGGACCGTGTTGTTGCGGGCGTCGTGGGTCAGCTCCGCCAGGCCGAGCTCCTCGAGCAGCGGAGGCAGGTACATGCCGAACCGGCCGCGGTAGCCCTTGCGCAGCCCGTACCAGCCGCCCACCGGGTTGGACTCGTCGCGGCCCCACGCCTCGACCGTGCCCGGTGCGGCCGGCTTCTGCTCGTCCGCGGCGCCGAGGGGCACGGCGCCGCCCTGCTCCAGCAGCCACGCGTGCAGGTCGTCGATGGCGCTCAGGTGGTACTTCAGCGTCGTCGAGCCCACCTGGCACACGAG
>NZ_JBFUHU010000216.1:0-6464 GCF_056402235.1 Cellulomonas sp. P4_B5_2 | reverse complement strand
GCGCCGGCCCGTCGGGGCTCGACAGATCGGTGAGGTCGTCGATCATCCGCCCCATCCGCTCTACGGCGGCCCCGATGCCGAAGTAGGCGGTGTCGGTGTCCGTGATCACCCCATCCTTCAGCCCCTCGATCGTCGCGCCGACGCCGGACAGCGGCGACTTCAGGTCATGACTGACGAACGCCACGACCTGCCTGCGAGCGGACTCCAGGGCACGCTCCCGCTCCCGCGACGCCTCGAGGCGCACACGGGTCCTCGCCAGCTCGGACGAGAGCTCCGCGAGCTCGGCCGTCACGGGGGACGCCGCCGGGAGGCTCGCCTCGGTCGCCAGGCCGCGGGCCTGCGCACCAACTGCACGGACGTCGGCAAGCACGAAACGCCCGAGCAGCACCGCGAGCACAACAGCGGGGAGTGAGGAGAGTCCCAGAACGAGGCGAGCGACTGCCGCGTCGTGCTCCGACAGGAACATCGCGCCGACATTCACCCAGATCGCCAGCGCGACGACGGCGACCGGAACAAGGGCCGTGACCACCATCGCCGCGACGAGGGAGACGCGGCGGACCCGGTTGACGACGAGCGCGCCGACGACCCCGACACCGGCGGCACACAGTGTGGTCATGCCGGCGATGAACCAGAGGTCCCGGCTCATCTCGAGGCCTCGGCTAGCGACGCAGTCAGCTCGTCGGCCGTGCCGAGCCGGTAGCCGGTTCCGCGAACGGTCGTGAGCAGCATCGGCTCCGACGGGTCGGGCTCGAACTTCCTGCGGAGGCGACGAACGTGCACCACGACCGTCGAGTCGTCGCCGAAGTCCCAGCCCCATACCCGACGCAGCAGCTCACGCGTGCCGAACGTCGACCCTGCGTGCTGCGCGAGGAAGAGAAGCAGGTCGAACTCGCGCGGGGCCAGCACCTGCTCAGACCCGGCCAAGGACACCGAACGGGTGGACGGATCCAGCGTCAGGGGACCGACGGTGACCGATCGCAAGCCGTCACCGGGATGGATGTCACCCCGCCGCAGCAAGGCGTGCACGCGCAGGACGAGCTCACGCGGGCTGAACGGCTTGGTGAGGTAGTCGTCGGCACCGAACTCGAGTCCGATGATCCGGTCGTCCACGCTGCCGAGGCCGGAGAGCAGGACCACTGGGGTCCGGTCGGCGTCGGACCGCATGCGGCGCAGCAGGTCAAGCCCCGAGGCGCCGGGGAGCCGCACGTCGAGCACGACGGCGTCGGGCCGGGTCTCCCGCCAGATGCGTTCGCCCTCACGCGCGTCGCCTGCGACGCTGGTCCGCACGCCGTCTGCCTCCAGGTACGCGGCCACGCTGCGCGCCACGAGCTCCTCGTCGTCGACCACCAGCACACTGGGCATGGTGGTCACGCTAGTCCGCGTCCCGATGTGCAGCGGACCCGAACCGGTCCTGGACGCCCTGTGGGGCGGATCCGTCATCGAACGGTCATCCCGGCCGAGCCCGCCACTCGGCGGAGCCCTCATAGCGTTGGGCGGGTGACTGGTGGAGACCCGACGGTGGACCTGGTGCTGCCCTGCCTCGACGAGGCGGCCGCGCTCGCGTGGCTCCTCCCGCGGGTGCCGCCGGGCGTGCGCGCGATCGTCGTCGACAACGGGTCGACCGACGGCACTGCCAAGGTCGCACGCGAGCTCGGCGCTCACGTAGTCCGGGAGGAACGTCGCGGGTTCGGGGCCGCCTGTCACGCCGGCCTGCTCGCCGCCACCGCCGACGTCGTGGCGTTCATGGACGCCGACGGCAGCCTCGACCCGCGACAGCTGGTCCGGGTGCTCGACCCGCTGCGCGAGGGGGCCGACCTCGTCCTGGGGCGGCGGCGGCCCACGTCGGCGGCCGCCTGGCCCTGGCACCTGCGCGTCGCGAACAAGGTCCTCGTCCGCCGGCTGGAACGTCGGACCGGGCTGCGCCTGGCGGATCTCGGGCCGATGCGGGCGGCCCGCCGGGCGGCTCTGCTAGCGCTCGACCTGCACGACCGACGCTCGGGCTACCCGCTGGAGATGGTCGTCCGCTCGGCCGACGACGGCTGGCGGATCAGCGAGGTCGACGTCGACTACGAGCTCCGGACGGGTCGCTCCAAGGTGACCGGCACCCCGCTGGGCGTGGTCCGCGCGGTGCGCGACATGTCTGCGGTGCTGGCGTCATGACTGCCCCGGCCGAGCCCGCCCAGGCTGTCGTGCTGCTCGCCAAGGCGCCTGTCGCCGGACGCGTCAAGACCCGGCTGCACAGCGCATTCAGCCCGCACGACGCGGCGACCCTGGCTCAGGCCGCGCTCGAGGACACCCTCGCTGCGATGTCCTCGACCTCGGCGACCCACAGGGTCGTCGCTCTGGACGGAGATCCCGGCCCGTGGCTCCCGCCGGGCTTCGACGTGGTGGCGCAGCCGTCGGGCGACCTCGGTATCAGGTTGGCCGCAGCCTTCCGTGGCGTGCTCGAACGCACAGGGCACTCCCCCGCCCTGCTGGTCGGGATGGACACCCCTCAGCTCGGGGTGCACCTCGCGGCGGCCGACTTCGCCGATGCCGACGCCGTCCTCGGCCTGACCGATGACGGAGGCTACTGGGCCATCGGGTTGCGAGAGGCGGACGACCGCGTCTTCGACGGTGTCCCGATGTCGACGGGCCGGACCGGCGGGGCCCAGCTCCGTCGGCTCCGGGACCTCGGGCTCCGAGTGCGCCTCCTCCCCCGGCTCCGCGACGTCGACGTACCCGCCGACGCGCGCGCCGTCGCCCTCGACGCTCCCTGGACGCAGTTCGCTGCCGCGTGGCGCCGCCTCACTGACGACGGGGCGACGCGCTGATGCGTCCGCACCCGATGATGCTCTACGAGGCTGCGCTCGACGGAGAGCCAGTCGTCGCACTGGGTTCGGGCGGCATCGTCACCCTCGCCGTGGCGCGCTGGACGCACGAGCCGGACGCCATCGACGACCTGATGCTGGCGCGGTGCGAGCCTCCTGTTCTGGACGTCGGCTGCGGCCCGGGCCGGCTCGTCGCCGCCCTCAACGCACGCGGCGTCCCGGCCCTGGGCATCGACATCTCCGCCCGTGCCGTCCAGCACGCGCGCCGGCGCGGGGCGACCGTCCTACGGCGTGCCGTGGAGCACCACCTCCCCGCCGAAGGACGGTGGGGCACGGTCCTGCTCGCCGACGGGAACATCGGCATCGGCGGCGACCCGGCGGCACTGCTCGACCGGTGCCGGGCGCTGGTCGGTCCCCACGGCCTGGTCCTGGTGGAGACCGACGTCGACGACGACGCCGACGACACCTCGCCGTTGACCCTGCGCCGTGCCGACGGGCGAACCAGTCGCCCCATGCCGTGGGCGCGGACGGGCGTGCACGCGCTCGTCCGGCTCGCTCCGAGGTGCGGGTTCGCCGTCCTGGAGCAGTGGCGCCTGCAGGGTCGGACTGTCGTCGCGCTGCGGGCGCTCTGAGGGGTCGTCAGTCGGTGTCCTCGCGCGGGAGGAGGTCGGGATCGGCAGGTTCGGGTCCACGCGGCCGGGCGCGTGCTGCGCCGGCGGCCGCGCCCACCAGGACGGCGAGAACCAGGACCGCCGTGGCGACGACGACGGAGGTCGTCAGCGGCACAGGGACCACGGACGGGTCACGGCGCATGCCGGAGGCCACGACGATGACGACCGCAAAGATCGCGAGGACGACCGCACCCAGAGCCCCGGCCCGCAGCGCCGGACGCCAGCCCACCGGCACTCGCGGCAGGACGAGCGCGCCGAGGACCACCGCCGCCGGTGCCAGCACCGCGTCGTGCACCGCGACCCCGCCGGCCAACCAGAGCAGCACGGACGGCCACTGGCCCTGCGGCACGGACGTCAGCCCGACGACCACGCCGACACCGACCAGCACCACCCCGGCGCCCAGCAGGGCCAGGCGCCCGGTCGACCAGGTCTCGCTCATGCCTCCACGACCTCGATGCGGTCGAGCCACTTGGTCTGCAGGACGCCCGGCCGGTTCGGCGCGATCAACCTCGCCGGATACCCGTGGTCAACGTGCAGCGGTTCACCACCGAGCCGGAGTGCGACGACGCTGTCGGGGTGCCGAGCGTAGGCACCGGGCAGCACGGACTCGTTGTACGAGCCGGCTTCCTGCAGGCTCACGAACCGGACGTCGGCATCCTCCCGGTCGCTCACCGCGGCGATGAGATCGACGACCCGGACCCCCTGCCACGTCGCGGTCGTGCTCCAGCCCTCCACGCAGGCGATCGGGAGAACGACCGTGACCTGACGCATCGCCTCCAGGTCGGCCCGCGAGAGCCGGAGGGTCCCGCCAGGGCCACGGACGGTGAGCCGCCATGCAGGGTCGGTCGCACGATCGAGCACGCCCGCGCTCCCGGCCGTGCGGTTCACCGGCACGCCCTGAACGCCGACTCCGGACTGGCGGGGCGAGAGGACCGCTGCCCCGGACAGTGGTGTCACCGTCTGCCCCACGGTCAGCGCCGTCAGGCCAAGGACCGTCAGAGCGATGCCCGCCAGGAACCCGCGCCGCGTGGGCCCGTCGTGCTCGCCCTCCGCCTCCTGACCGACTGGATGCCGCAGCGCAGCCGCGATGGTCGGCAGCTTGACCGCGACGTGGATGACGATCGACCCCACCAGCACCCAGGCGACCGCAAAGTGGACTCGCACGAAGGAGAACGACCACGGGTACCACTGGAAGATGTTGAGAAGCCCGGTGACCAGCTGGAAGATCGCAGTGGCGACGAGCACGGCCACTGACCCTCGCTCCAGCAGGTGCAGCGGTCCGCGCAGCCGTGGACGCTGGAACAGGGCGGGATAGACGGCGTACAGCTTGGCCAGGAGCAGGGGCAGTGCGGCCAGACCTGCAGCGACGTGCACGCCCTGGCTCAGCCGGTATCCCCAGACCGGCAGCGGCGTGAACGGGACCCAGGCGACGGGCTGCTGGTGCAGGTGGGACAGCAGCCCCGTGACGAATGCCGTGCCGATCGCCGCGGCCAGCAGGACTCCGACCCGGGCCACGACGCGCGGGTCGTGCACCGGTGACCGGAAGTCCGCCTGGTCCGGCGGCTTCCGCCGCAGGTCGCTGAGCCGGGTGCGGGCCACGCTCCGACCCTAGGTCGGCCGTGGCCGGCCGGACCCGGACCGGCGATGACGGCTACCTGACGGTGCTCCTCACCAGGGCGAGACCAGCACGACCTGGAGCGCGATCGTCGTGGCCGCCTGCGCGACAAGCCATCCCCGCCGGTCCGCGACCGTGGCCGCGACCGGCAGCACCCAGCACGCCAGAGGCAGCCAGATGCGTTCCACCTCCCCGCGCTCCACCCCGGACACGGCACCGAGGAGCGCGGCACCCAGCGCCACGACCACGAGGAGCTGGACCGCTCGCGGCAGGGAACGCAGGCCAACGAGCCCTCCGACGCCTGCCGGCCCGACGAGGGCGCCGAGCAGGACTAGGTCGGCGACGAGGAAGTAGAGATACGGCCGCTCCGCTGCTCGACCCAGGGTGGACGCCAGGTGGGTGACGGCGATGCCGTCCGGGAGCCAGAACCCGGCCGCGCCCCAAGAGGCCACCGAGGCCAGGACGACAATGCCGGCCACGACTGTGGGAGTCCACCGCCGGGTGACGATCCCGACGACCAGGGCGAGCGCGCCCATCGGCAGCAAGCCGTAGGACAGGAACGGGCACAGGCTCAAGACCAGTCCCGCCGCGAGCGCCCACGGCCATGACCGTCCGTCCCGGGTGGAGGCGACGGCGAGCAGGGCGACGCCCCAGGCCAGCACCCCCGCGAAGAACGCGTCGGCCGACGTCGCCAGCCACAGCGCTGACGGTGCGAGCACCGCGGCGGGCAGCGCGCGGCGCACGGCCTCCTCACCGTGCGGGCCCGCGAGCGCCCGCACCGTGATGCCCACTGCCACCAACGAGCTCGTTCCCGCCAGCAGCACGAGCGCCGCCATCCACCACTCGCCGCCCAGGCCCAGCCGGTCGAGCCCGCCGAGCAGCAACGCCATGCCTGGCGGGTGGCCGCGCACGTGCACCGGGTACATCAGAGCGCGATCGGTGAAGGTGCGCAGGAACTCCCCCGGGTCTTGGGCCACCAACGGCACGACCGCCAGATAGTCCTTCTCGTCGGTCAGCGGTGCGGCGATCGCGGCGAAGCCGTCCGTCACCGCCAGGAGCACCGCGAACGCGGTCGACGCTGCCCACCCGGCGAGGAGAACGAGGCGCCAGCCTGCCGTGCCCGCGAAGCGAGGTCCATGGAGGACGACGAGCCCGGCGACGATCACGGCGAGGACGGTGCCGACCGACACGCGACCGTGCAGATACCCGATGAACGGCGGAGCGCTCCCGTAGGTGACGACCGCACCGCGGTCTGCCAAGGCGAGTCCCGCAGCCCAGAGAGCGCCGAGCCCCACCAGCCACAGTGCGACCGCGAGCACCGCTCGTCGCGTGACGACCACCGGTGCTGTCCGCGCTGCTGCGGCGGTG
>NZ_JBFUHU010000215.1:0-6496 GCF_056402235.1 Cellulomonas sp. P4_B5_2 | reverse complement strand
CGTCGGGTCGGACGCCCAGGCGTGGGCGGAGCGCGGGTGCCCCTACGAGGAGGCCCTGGCGCTGGCCGACGCCGACGAGGTCGACCCGCTGCGCCGCGCCGTCGACCTGCTGCAGGGCCTGGGAGCCCGGCCCGCGGCCGCGATCGTGGCCCAGCGGCTGCGGGACCGCGGCGTGCGGGGCATCCCCCGCGGACACCGCGCCACGACGCGGGCCAACCCGGCGCTCCTCACCGACCGCGAGCTCGAGGTGCTGACGCTGGTCGGCGACGGCCTGCGCAACGCGGAGATCGGCGAGCGCCTGTTCGTCTCCCGCCGCACGGTCGACCACCACCTGGGGTCCATCCTGCGCAAGCTGTCCGTGCAGACCCGCACCCAGGCGAGCGCCGAGGCGCGCCGGCTCGGCCTCACGACCTAGGCAGCGTGCCCGCGCAACGTGGGCAGTCCTGCCGATGCCCGCGTCCGGGCGGCATTCGTAGCGTCGACGGCATCAACCACCCCGAATGAGAGGGCACTGAGATGCCGCGCTACATCGTCGAACGCACCTTCCCGACCGGCCTGCACATCCCCACCGACCCTGGCGGGGCGGCGACCTGCCTGACCGTGGTCGACACCAACGCCGAGGACGGGGTCACCTGGGTCCACTCCTACGTCAGCGACGACAGGGCCAAGTCCTTCTGCGTCTACGACGGGCCGAACCCCGAGGCGATCCGCGCGGTCGCCGTGCGCAACTCGCTCCCGGTCGACCGGATCACGCAGGTCCGGGTCCTCGACCCCTACTTCTACGTCTGAGGGTGGTCACCATGGTCACTCCCGTGATGGCTGCGCTCGCCGCGGTCGCGCTCGTCGGGTCCGGCTTCGGGTTCGGCGGGGACCACGGCCACGATCCCGGGCACCCGACGCTCGCGCACGCCCGGCACGCGATCGGCCCGTTCCACCGGGTCGACGTCGCGAAGGCCGCCGGGTACGGCGTGCTCAGCGACGCCGCCGGCATCCAGTGCATCGACAACCCGGGCGTGGGTGGGATGGGGGTCCACCTCGTCGACGGCGACCTCGTCGGCGACGGGACCGTCCGGGCGACCACGCCCGAGGCCCTCGTGTACGAGCCGAACCGTCGCGGCGGGTTGCGTCTGGTGGCCGCCGAGTACGTGGTCCTCCAGGCCGACTGGGACGCCACGCACACCTCCCCGCCGCGGCTGTTCGGCCGGACGTTCGAGCTGGTCCCCGCGGGCAACCGCTACGGGCTGCCCGCGTTCTACGAGCTGCACGCGTGGCTGTTCCGGTCCAACCCGCTCGGCATGTTCCAGGACTGGAACCCGCGCGTCACCTGCGCCCGGTCCACCGAGTCGTACTGACACCAGCTGCGGTCCCGGGTGCAGACATCCGGGACCGCAGGTGGTGTGCTTGGTGGACAGCCGCACGGGCAAGGAGGCCGAGATGTGTCGCTGGCTCGCCTACACCGGGTCGCCCGTGCTCCTGGACGACCTGATCTACAAGCCGACCAACTCGCTCGTGGTGCAGAGCCTGCACAGCCGGCTCGGCGCGGAGGCCACCAACGGCGACGGGTTCGGCGTCGGCTGGTACGACGAGCACGCGCCCACGCCGGGGGTGTTCCGCAGCATCGAGCCGGCGTGGAGCGACCGGAACCTGCGCGAGCTGGCCGAGCACGTCCGCGCCGGGGTGGTGCTCGCACACATCCGCGCGACCAGCGGGACCGCCGTGCAGCAGACCAACTGCCACCCCTTCCGGCACGGGAAGTGGCTCTGGATGCACAACGGGCTGCTCGCCGGGTTCTCCGCCATGAAGCGCGACCTCGTGCTGGCCATCGACCCCGAGCTGTTCCCCCTCGTCGAGGGGTCGACCGACTCCGAGGTCCTCTTCTACCTCGCGCTCACGTTCGGCCTCGAGGACGACCCGCCCACCGCGGTCGCCCGTGCGGTCGGGCTGGTCGAGGAGGTCGGCCGGACGCACGGCATCGCGTTCCCGGTGCAGATGACGGTCGCCACCAGCGACGGGACCCGGGTCTGGGCGTTCCGGTACTCCACGGAGGGCCAGAGCCGTTCTCTCTTCCGGAACACCGACGTCGCGGTGCTGCGGCAGCAGTACCCGGAGAACCCGGTGCTGCACCGCCTCGCGGACACGACCCGGATCGTCGTCTCCGAGCCGCTGGGTGACCTCAAGGGCGCGTGGCACGAGGTGCCGGAGAGCAGCTGCCTCGTCATCGAGGACGGACGCGAGGAGCTGCAGCCGTTCCAGCCCGCGGTGTAGCGGCTCAGCGGTCCAGGCACAGGCAGAAAGGGTGCCCGGAGGGGTCCGCGTAGACGCGGAACGGGTCCTCCGGGTGCCCCTCCTCCTCGGGCGTGCCGGTGAGCGGCCGCGCGCCGAGCCGCACCGCCTCCTCGTGGCCGACGGCGAGGTCGGTGACCTCGAGGTCCAGGTGCACGATCGCGCCAGCACGCCACGCCGGGACGGTGGCGTCCGAGCGCTGGAACCCGATCCGGACCGGCCGCGCGGGGTCGACGATCAGGAGGTACTCGTCACCCTCGGGGTCCGGCTCCTCGTGTCCCGGCGCCCACTCCCAGCGCAGGAGGCGTCGGTAGAACTCGGCGAGCTCGCGGGGGTCGGCGCAGTCCACGGTCGGTTGGCGCAGGTGCATGCGTCCGACGCTAAGGGCTACGTCACACGCCGGACACCTGTATACGGTTCACTCGGCAGACCATGGACCTGACCTCGCTGGACCGCATCCGAGCGGCGCACGACCGGACCGAGCTCGCGCTCGGCCCCCGCAGCGCGCCCCTGGCCGGCGGCACGTGGCTGTTCTCCGAGCTGCAGCCGCACCTCGAGGAGCTGGTCGACCTCACGACCCTCGGCTGGCCGGCCGTCGAGGTGTCCTCCTCCGGGCTCGTGCTCGCTGCCACCTGCACCATCCGGACTCTCGTGGACCTGCCCCCGGTGCCGGGATGGCGCTCGCAGCACCTGGTCGCGCGGTGCGCCCGGTCGCTGGTGGCGTCGGAGAAGATCTGGGACTGGGCCACGGTCGGCGGGAACCTCTGCGTGGCGCTCCCGGCGGGCGCGATGACGTCGCTCACCGTGGCGCTCGACGCCACAGCGGTGGTGTGGACGCCGGACGGCGGGGAGCGTCGGGAGCCCGTCGCGTCGTTCGTCACGGGGGTGCGGACCACGACGCTGGGACCCGGTGAGGTGCTCCGCGCGGTGACGGTCCCCGCGGAGGTCCTCGCGCAGCCGACCGCGTTCCGCCGCGTCGCGCTGACCAGGCACGGGCGCTCCGGGGCGATCGTCGTCGGGCGCCGCGAGCCCGACGGGGGCCTCGTCGTGACGCTCACCGCGGGCGTGACGCATCCCCACCGGCTCGCGTTCCCGGGTCTGCCGGGGGCCGACGAGCTCCGCGCCGCGATCGAGCAGGTCGACGACTGGTACGACGACCCGCACGGCGCCCCGGACTGGCGTCGGGCGATGACGCTCCGGCTGGCCGAGCAGATCCGGGAGGAGCTCGCATGAGGTTCGAGGTGAACGGCGCACCCGTCGAGGCGGAGCCGGCCCCCGGTCAGGTGCTGCGGACCCTGCTGCGCGAGCAGGGGCACGTCGAGGTGAAGAAGGGCTGCGACTCGGGCGACTGCGGCGCCTGCACGGTCCTGCTGGACGGCAGGCCCACCCACTCCTGCCTGGTCCCCGCGTACCGGGCGGAGGGTCGCGCCGTGACCACGGTGTCCGGGCTGGATCCATCGGTCGGCCAGGCGTTCGTGGACGCCGCCGCGTTCCAGTGCGGGTTCTGCACGGCCGGCCTGGTCACGACGGTCGCCGGGCTGGACCTCAGGACGGACGACGAGGAGACCGCGCGGCTGCTCAAGGGCAACCTCTGCCGCTGCACCGGCTACCGCTCGATCTGCGACGCCGTGGCCCGCCGGTGCAACACCGTGGACCCGCTGGCCGGTCAGGACGCCGGCCGCTCGGTGCGCTCCCCCGCGGCGCACCGGATCGTCACCGGCCGCGAACCGTTCACCCTCGACGTGCCGGCCACCGACCTGGCGCACCTCGCCGTGCTGGGCAGCCCGCACGCGCACGCCCGGATCGTGTCCATCGACGCCTCCGCCGCCCTGCGCGCGCCCGGCGTCCTCGCCGTGCTGACCCACGAGGACTCCCCCGCGACGCTCTTCTCGACCGCCCGGCACGAGTCCCGCCTCGACGACCCCGACGACACCCGCGTGCTCGACCCCGTGCTCCGGTTCCACGGCCAGCGGGTGGCCGTCGTGGTGGCCGAGTCCCTGCGGGAGGCATCGCGGGCGCTGGCCCTGATCGAGGTCGAGTACGAGGTCCTCCCCGCGGTCGTCGACCCGGCGGCCGCGCGGGAGCCGGGCGCGCCCCTGGTCCACGGCGACAAGGGGCCCGAGTCGCGGATCTCCGAGCCGGGACGCAACGTCGTCGCGCAGCTGCACGCCGAGATGGGGTCCGTGAGCGCCGCGCTGGCGTCGTCGGCGCACCGCGTGAGCGGCACCTTCCGCACCAGCCGCGTGTCGCACACGGCCATGGAGACGCACGCGACCCGCGGCTGGCTCGACGAGGACGGCCGGCTCGTCCTGCGCACCAGCACGCAGGTGCCGTACCTGGTCCGCGACGAGATCGCGCACATCTTCGACCTCGATCCCGCGCGCGTCCGGGTGCTCACGGGTCGCGTCGGCGGCGGGTTCGGCGGCAAGCAGGAGCTGCTCACGGAGGACGTCGTCACGCTCGCGGTCCTGCGCACCGGCCGCGCGGTCCAGTACGAGATGAGCCGCGCCGACGAGTTCACCATCGTGCCCACCCGGCACCCGGTCCGCGTCGAGGTGGAGCTCGGTGCGGATGCCGACGGCGTGCTGACCGCCATGCGCATCGACGTGCTGAACAACACCGGCGCGTACGGCAACCACGGACCGGGCGTGATGTTCCACGGCGTCTCCGAGTCGATGGCCGTGTACCGGTGCGCGAACAAGCGGGTCGACGCCGAGTCCGTCTACACCCACACAGTGCCGTCAGGAGCGTTCCGCGGGTACGGCCTGGGACAGATCATCTTCGCGATCGAGTCGGCCATGGACGATCTCGCGCGGTCCGTCGGCATCGACGCGTTCGAGCTGCGGCGCCGCAACGTCGTCGTCCCCGGGGACCGCCTGCTGGTGGTCGACGCCGAGGAGAAGGGCGACCTGGACATGCACTCGTACGGCATGGACCAGTGCCTCGACCTGGTGCAGGCGGCGCTGGCCGACCGGTCGGCGGACCTTCCCGCGCCGCCCGGCACGCTCGTCGGCTCGGGGATGGCCGTCGCCATGATCGCGACCATCGCGCCGCGCGGGCACTACGCCGAGGCGACGGTCCGGCTGCTCGACGACGGCCGGTACCAGGCGAGCATCGGCACCACCGAGTTCGGCAACGGCACCACGACCGTGCACGGCCAGCTGGTCGCGCAGGCGCTCGGCACCACCGTCGACCGCATCGTCATCGCACAGTCCGACACCGACGTGGCCGGGTACGACACCGGCGCCTTCGGGTCCGCCGGCGTCGTCGTCGCCGGGCTCGCCCTGCACCGCGCGGCGCTGCAGCTGCGCGCCAAGATCCTGTCCGCGGCGGCCGCGCTGCGCGACCACCCCAGCGACGAGCCCCGCACCTGGGACTCGAAGGACCTCGCCCCGGACTCGGCGAGCGGCGTGTCGCTGACCGAGATCGCGCGGGCCGTCCCCGGGCTCACGGGCCAGGGCAGCCACGACGGCACGCCCCGGTCGGTCGCGTTCAACGTGCACGGCTTCCGGGTCGCCGTCGACCCGTCGACGGGCGAGGTGACCATCCTGCGCTCGGTTCAGGCGGTCGACGCCGGCACGGTCCTGCACCCCGAGCAGCTGCGCGGTCAGGTCGAGGGCGGCACCGGCCAGGCGATCGGCACGGCGCTGTACGAGGAGATGCGGCTCGACACCGAGGGCCGCGTGACCACCGCCTCGTTCCGCAGCTACCACGTGCCGCAGATGGTCGACCTGCCCCGCACCGAGGTCCTCTTCGCGCAGACCAGCGACGACCTCGGACCCCTGGGCGCCAAGTCCATGAGCGAGGCCCCGTACAACCCGGTCGCCCCCGCCCTCGCCAACGCCATCCACGACGCCCTGGGCATCCGCCCGCACGAGCTCCCCATGTCCGCCGACCGCCTCTGGCGCCTCCTGCAGCACTGACCCTCGCGGTGGAGGACCCTGTCCGTCCGCACGTCCGCGCGTCCGGACGACCGAATCCGCGGACGTTCCGGTCAGGAGTGCGGTGCTCGGGGGCGGTGGATCGGGCCGGCCAGGTCGGTCAGCGGAAGGCCCGTGGCTCCCGCGCGCGACGCCAGCACCTCCGCGAGCACCGACACCGCGGTCTCGCCCGGCGTCGACGCACCGACATCCAGCCCGATCGGCGCGCGCAGCCGGCTGAGCTCGTCGTCGGTGACGCCCCGCTCCACCAGCTCCGCCAGCCGCCGGTCCTG
>NZ_JBFUHU010000214.1:0-7871 GCF_056402235.1 Cellulomonas sp. P4_B5_2 | reverse complement strand
CGGCAGGTGTCCGGCGGCATGGCGCAGCGGGCGTCGCTCGCCCGGGCGCTCGCCCGTAACCCCGGGGTCCTGCTGCTCGACGAGCCGTTCGGGGCGCTCGACGCGCTGACTCGGCTGCGCATGCAGGAGCTCCTGCTCGAGGTGCACGCCGCCGAGCCGGCCACCGTGCTCCTGGTGACGCACGACGTGGAGGAGGCCCTCTACCTGGCCGACCGCGTGGTGCTCCTGCGCACCCCGCAGCGCGACGAGACCAGCATCGCCCGCGTCATCGACGTGCCCGGGACGCGACCCCGCGATCGCGCCGACTCCACGTTCGCCGGTCTGCGCGCCGAGCTGCTCGAGGGCCTCGGCGTCCCGACCCACCACATCAGCCCCGCCGAGCAGGACAAGCACCACTCCATCTGACCCGCACCACCCACCCGACCCACCCCCGGGTCACCACTCAGGAGAGACGATGAGCATCCGCACCGCCGTGTCCGCCACCGCACTGGCCCTCGCGACCGCCCTGGCGCTCACCGGCTGCGTCGCCGGCGAGGACACCCCCGCCGTCGCGCCCGAGCCCGACTCCACCGCGTCGGCCGATGCCCCCGTCGAGTGGAGCGCCGACGTGCTCAACATCGACTTCGCGACCTACAACCCGCTGAGCCTGGTCATCAAGGACCAGGGCTGGCTCGAGGAGGCCCTGGGCGACGACGTCACGGTCAACTGGATCCAGTCCGCCGGGTCCAACAAGGCCAACGAGGCGCTCCGTGCGGGTGCCGTCGACGTGGGCTCGACGGCCGGGTCGGCCGCACTGCTGGCCCGCTCGAACGGCTCCCCGATCAAGACCATCGACATCTACTCCCAGCCGGAGTGGGCGGCGATCGTCGTGCCGAAGGGGTCCGACATCACCGACGTCAGCCAGCTGGCCGGCAAGTCCGTGGCCGCCACCAAGGGCACCGACCCGTACTTCTTCCTGCTGCAGTCGCTGGAGGAGGCCGGCGTGCCGCTGGACCAGGTCGAGGTGCAGAACCTGCAGCACGCCGACGGCAAGGCCGCGCTCGAGAACGGCTCCGTCGCCGCGTGGGCCGGGCTGGACCCGCTGATGGCCGCCAGCGAGGCGACCGCGGGCTCGACGCTCCTGTACCGGAACGTCGACTTCAACACCTACGGCTTCCTCAACGCGACCGAGTCGTTCCTCGGCAAGAGCCCCGACCTGGCCCAGCTGGTCGTCGCCACGTACGAGAAGGCCCGCGCGTACGCCCAGGAGAACCCCGAGGAGGTCGCGTCGATCCTCGCCGAGGTTGCCGCGATCGACCCCGCGGTGGCCACCAAGGTCATCTCCGAGCGCACCACCCTCAAGATCGACCCGGTCCCCGGAGACCCCCGGGACTCTCGGGGGCGGCAGGGTCCCTCCCAGGAGCTGACATGACCGCACCGCCCGTCGTCGGCACGTCGACGCCGATCCTCGACCAAGACGGTCGCCCGCACCGCGCGTTCAACCCGTTCGACAACGGCTCGACCCGGCCGTCGTCGAAAGGTCCGCTCGCCCGCCGCGGCACGCGGACGGTGCTCGGCCTCCTGCTCCCGCTGGCCCTGCTCGCGCTCTGGCAGAGGGTCACCAGCGCCGGGATCGTCGCGCCGTACCAGCTCCCCAGCCCGGCCTCCGTGTGGAACGCGGCCGTGGACCTGGCCGAGCGCAACCTGCTCGCGCCCTACGTCGCGATCTCCACGCAGCGCGTGCTCATCGGGTTCGCGATCGGCAGCGCCGCCGGGCTCCTGCTCGGCGCGGTCGTCGGCCTGTCCCGCCTCGGCGACGCCCTGCTCGCCCCCACGCTCGGCGCCATCCGCGCCGTCCCGTCGCTCGCCTGGGTCCCCCTGCTCATCCTCTGGATGAAGATCGGCGAGGACTCCAAGATCACGCTCATCGCGATCGGCGCGTTCTTCCCCGTCTACACGACCGTCGCGGCCGCGCTCCGGCACGTCGACCCGCACCTCGTCGAGGTCGGCCGCGCGTACGGGCTGCGCGGCGTCYGGCTGTTCTCGAGCGTCCAGCTGCCCGCCGTGCTGCCGTCGGTGGTGTCCGGGCTGCGGCTCGCGCTCGCGCAGTCCTGGCTGTTCCTCGTCGCCGCCGAGCTGATCGCGTCCTCCATGGGCCTGGGCTTCCTGCTCATGGACTCCGGCAACAACGGACGTGTCGACCGGATCATCCTCGCGATCATCCTGCTGGCCCTGCTGGGCAAGCTGACCGACAGCCTCATCGGGCTGGCCGAGAAGTACCTGCTGAAGAGATGGGCATGACCTCCACGATCTCCACCCTGCAGACCGAGGCACGCACCTACGACCCCCCGCTCGACCTCGACGCCAACGTGGGACCGGAGGCGTTCGACCGCGCCGAGGCCGACCCGATCGCCTTCTGGGAGGACGCCGCGCGCCGGCTCGACTGGGTGACGCCGTGGCACACGCCCCTGGTCTGGTCGCCGCCGGTGGCCGACGCAGAGGGCGGGCTGACCGTGCCCGAGGCGCAGTGGTTCGTCGGCGGGCGCCTGAACGTGGCCGTCAACTGCGTGGACCGGCACGTCGACGCCGGGCGCGGCGACAAGGTGGCCCTGCACGTCGAGGGAGCGCCCGGCGACCGCCGCACGCTCACGTACGCGGACCTGCAGAGCGAGGTGTCCCGGGCGGCGAACGCGCTGACCGCCCTCGGCATCGGTCCCGGGGACCGCGTCGTCGTATACCTGCCGGTGCTCGCGGAGACCGTGATCGTCACGCTCGCGATCGCGCGGATCGGCGCCGTGCACTCCCTGGTGTTCGGTGGCTTCTCCGCGGAGGCCGTCCGGTTCCGGGTGCAGGACACGGGCGCCAAGCTGCTGGTCACCAGCGACGGGCAGTACCGCCGCGGGCAGGCCGTCGAGGTGAAGTCGACCGCCGACGAGGCCGTGGCCGGGCTGGACCACGTGGAGCACGTGCTGGTGGTCCGGCGGACCGGGCAGGACGTGCCGTGGACCGAGGGTCGCGACGTCTGGTGGCACGACGTCGTCGACACCGCGCCCGACGTGCACGAGGCGCAGGCGTTCGACGCCGAGCACCCGCTGTTCATCATCTACACCTCGGGCACCACCGGGCGCCCGAAGGGTCTGGTGCACACGTCCGGCGGGTACCTCACGCACGCCGCCTGGGCGCACTGGGCGCACTTCGACGCCAAGCCCGACGACGTCCACTGGTGCACCGCCGACCTCGCGTGGGTCACCGCGCACACCTACGAGATCTACGGCCCGCTGGCCAACGGGCTCACGCAGGTCATCTACGAGGGCACCCCCGACAGCCCCCACCGCGAGCGCCACCTCGAGATCATCGAGCGCTACGGCGTGACCACGTACTACACCGCGCCGACCCTCATCCGGACGTTCATGACCTGGTTCGGCGACGAGCTCACCGGCGGGCACGACCTGTCGAGCATCCGGCTGCTGGGCACGGTCGGCGAGGCGATCAACCCCGAGGCGTGGGTGTGGTTCCGCCGCACGTTCGGCGCCGACCGCGCACCTGTGGTGGACACCTGGTGGCAGTCCGAGACCGGTGCCGCGATGATCGCGCCGCTGCCCGGATCCACGGTGCTCAAGCCCGGGTCGGCGACGCGTCCGCTGCCGGGCATCTCGGCGAAGGTCGTCGACGACTCCGGCGTGGAGGTCGGCCCGGGCGAGGGCGGCCTGCTGGTCGTCGACCGACCGTGGCCCGGGATGGCCCGCACGATCTGGGGCGACCCGCAGCGGTACCTCGACGCGTACTGGCGGCGGTTCGCCGGGCACGGCGAGCACGGCGGGTACTTCCTGGCCGGCGACGGCGCGTCGTACGACGCCGACAGGTACATCTGGCTGCTCGGCCGGCTCGACGACGTGGTCAACGTCTCCGGGCACCGCCTCTCGACCATCGAGATCGAGTCCGCGCTCGTCGCCCACCCCGCGGTCGGCGAGGCCGGGGTCGCGGGCGTGCACGACGACGTCACCGGGCAGGCCGTCGCCGCCTTCGTCGTGCCCGCCGCACCGCCGGGTCCGGTCGACGACGTGGACGCCTGGCTGGCCGCCGGCGACGCGCTCCGCGAGGAGCTGCGCGGGCAGGTGGCCCACGAGATCGGGCCCGTCGCCAAGCCCAAGCACGTGCTCCTGGTGCCGGACCTGCCCAAGACGCGGTCGGGCAAGATCATGCGCCGGCTGCTGGCGCAGATCCTCGACGGCAGCGCGCCGGGCGACGTCACCTCCCTGCAGAACCCCTGGGCGGTCGACGAGATCGCCGCACTCACTGCACGGCGTACCGTGCTGCCAGCCGTCCGCACCAGCGCCTCCGAGGAGACCGCATGACCAGCCCCGACCACCGCTTCGGCTTCCGCACGCGGGCGCTGCACGCCGGCGGGATCCCCGACGCGACGACGGGTGCGCGCGCGGTGCCGATCTACCAGACGACGTCGTTCGTGTTCCAGGACACCGCCGACGCCGCCAACCTGTTCGCGCTGCAGAAGTACGGGAACATCTACTCCCGCATCGGCAACCCCACGGTCGCCGCGCTCGAGGAGCGGATCGCGTCGCTCGAGGGAGGGATCGGGGCGGTCGCCACGGCGTCGGGCATGTCCGCGGAGTTCATCACCTTCGCCGCGCTGGTGGGCGCCGGAGACCACATCGTCGCGTCGTCGCAGCTGTACGGCGGCACCGTGACCGCGCTCGACGTCACTCTGCGCCGGTTCGGCGTCGACACCACGTTCGTGCCCGGCACCGACCCGGCCGACTACGCCGCGGCGATCCGGCCCGAGACCAAGGTGCTGTACGCCGAGGTCATCGCCAACCCGTCCGGGGAGATCGCCGACCTGGCCGGGCTGGCCGAGGTCGCGCACGCCGCCGGGATCCCCTTCGTGGTCGACGCGACGCTGGCCACCCCGTACCTGGTGCGGCCGATCGAGCACGGCGCCGACATCGTCATCCACTCCGTCACCAAGTTCCTCGGCGGGCACGGCACCACGCTCGGCGGCATCGTCGTCGAGTCCGGCCGGTTCGACTGGGGCAGCGGCCGGTTCCCGCAGATGACCGAGCCGGTGGCGTCCTACGGCGGGGTCCGCTGGTGGGAGAACTTCGGCGAGTACGGGTTCCTCACCAAGCTCCGCTCCGAGCAGCTGCGGGACATCGGGCCGGCGCTCAGCCCGCAGTCCGCGTTCAACCTGCTCCAGGGTGTCGAGACGCTCCCCCAGCGCCTGGACGCGCACCTGGCGAACACCCGGGTGGTCGCCGAGTGGCTCGAGGCCGACCCCCGCGTCTCGTACGTCAACTGGGCCGGCCTGCCCAGCCACCCGCACCACGAGCGCGCGAACCACTACCTGCCGCTCGGCCCCGGCGCGGTGTTCGCGTTCGGGCTGCGCGCCACGGACGACAAGGACGGCCGCACCATCGGCCGCGCGTTCATCGAGGGCCTGCAGCTGGCCAGCCACCTGGCGAACGTGGGCGACGCGCGCACGCTGGTCATCCACCCCGGGTCCACCACGCACCAGCAGCTGAACGCCGAGCAGCTCGCCGCGGCCGGCGTTCCCGCCGACCTGGTGCGGATCAGCGTCGGGCTCGAGGACGCCGAGGACATCCTCTGGGACCTCGACCAGGCCCTCACGGCCGCCACCGGACGCACCCGGACGGGGGTGGCGGCATGAGCACCGGCACGCGCACCTGGCTGGGACCGAGCGCCCCCGAGCGCCTCGCGCTCCTGCACTCCACGAAGTCCATCGCGATCGTCGGCGCGTCGAACAACCCCGCGCGGGCGAGCTTCTTCGTCGCGACCTACCTGCTGTCGAGCTCCCCGTACGACGTGTACTTCGTCAACCCGCGCGCCGACGAGATCCTCGGCCGGCCGGTGTACCCGTCGCTCGAGTCACTGCCGGTGGTCCCCGACCTGGTGGACGTGTTCCGCCGCCACGACGACCTGCCGACGGTGCTCGACGAGACGATCGCCGTCGGCGCCAAGGCGCTCTGGCTGCAGCTCGGCTCGTGGCACGAGGACGTCGCCCGGCGCGGCGAGGCCGCGGGACTGACCGTCGTCATGGACCGCTGCGTGAAGATCGAGCACGCCCGGTTCCACGGCGGCCTGCACCTCGCCGGCTTCGACACCGGAGTGATCAGCTCCAAGCGCGCACTGGGCTGAGCTCCCGGTGGACGACGACTACGCGGAGGCCGTGCTCGACCTCGTCGCGACGATCCCGGCGGGGCGCGCGATGACCTACGGGACGATCGCCGAGGTCGTCGGTGACCTGCTCCAGGCTCGCGACGGCGTGCGTCGTGGCGGTCCACGGCAGGTGGGCCAGGTCATGAGCCACGCCGGCTCCGGGGTTCCCTGGTGGCGCGTCGTCAACGCCGCGGGCAGCCCGCCCGCGCGCCATGCCACCCGAGCGCTGCGTCTGCTCACCGACGAGGGCACTCCCCTGACGGCCGACGGCACCCGCGTGGCGCTGCGCCGCGCGATCTGGTTCCCCGACGACTGAACCGCCTCCCGCGTGTCCTCGGCTGCCCGCCCTCCCGGCCGACCTAGCCTGGCCGCACGGGAGGCGCCCCGCGTCGACCGCGCACCGCACCGACCCGGGAGATCCATGACCGTCACCGTCCAGCGCTCCGCGCTCGTCGGGACGCGCACGGCACCCCGGGTGACAGCAGTGGTGCCGTTCACACGCCTGCCGCACCTGGGCGGCCTCGACGGGGTCCGCGCGATCGCCGTCGCGGGCGTGGTCGTCTACCACCTCGGCGCACCGTGGATGCGTGGCGGGTTCCTGGGCGTGGACGTGTTCTTCGTCCTGTCCGGCTTCCTCATCACCACGCTGGTCCTCGACGAGGTGGAGCTGACCGGGCGGTTCTCGTTCCGGCGGTTCTACGCCCGGCGCGCCCGGCGGCTGCTGCCCGCCCTCGGGCTCCTGCTAGTCGCCATGGCCGGTGTCGCCGTCGCCATGCCCGGGGAGGCGCGTGAGCTGCGTGGCGACATCCTCGCGGCCGCGGGGTACGTGTCGAACTGGTGGCAGGTGGTCGCGGACCGGTCGTACTTCGAGCTGACCAGCCGCCCCCCGCTGCTCCAGCACCTGTGGTCGCTGGCCATCGAGGAGCAGTTCTACCTGGTCTTCCCGCTGGTGGCCCTCCTGGCGCTGCGCGCGGGCCGCGCGCGCGTGGGGCAGCTCGCCGCGGTCCTGGCGCTGCTGTCCACCGCCGCGATGGTGGTGATCGCCGTCCGCACGTCCTCCCCCGTACCGAACGACCCGAGCCGCGCGTACTTCGGCACCGACACCCACTCGATGGGCCTGCTGGTCGGCGCGGCCATGGCGGCGGTCTGGACCCCATGGCGGACGTGGCAGCACGCCGGGTCGTGGGTGCGCGAGCGCGGCAGCTCGGTGCGACGGTTCGAGGCGGGCGTCACCGACGTGCTGGGCGGCGCGGCGCTGCTCGGCGTGCTCGCGGCGTTCGTCTGGGTGGACGAGTTCAGCAACGCTCTCTACCGCGGCGGGTTCCTCGCGTTCTCGCTGCTGGCGGCGGTGCTGGTCGGCGCGGTCGCCGACCCGGCCGGACTGCTCGGACGCGCCCTCGCCCGGCAGCCCTGGCGCTGGCTGGGCGAACGGTCCTACGGCATCTACCTGTGGCACTGGCCCGTCTTCATGCTCACGCGGCCGGGTGTCGACATCGCGGTGGAGCCGTGGCTGGCGACCCCGCTGCGCCTCGCAGGCGTCCTGGCGATCGCCGAGCTGTCCTACCGGCTCGTCGAGCTGCCGGTCCGGCGGGGCGCGCTCGGCCGGCTGGCTGCCCGGGTGCGCGACGCGGGCACGGACCGGCCGCGCGCGGTGCTCCGGGTGGTCGCGGCCGCGGTCGGGATGGTGGTCGTCGGCGGGG
>NZ_JBFUHU010000213.1:0-10952 GCF_056402235.1 Cellulomonas sp. P4_B5_2 | reverse complement strand
GGCCAGCACGTCGCCGGGCCGCGCGCGGGCACAGCTGGACGCGTTCCGGGACGTGGCCGTGGAGTTCGCCCGGTCTGCCGACCACCCGAACCTGGGCGGCTTCCTCGCGTGGCTCGAGGCCGCCGACTCGCGCGAGAACGGTCTGGACATGCCCGTCTCCGAGCCTGACCCGGACGCGGTGCAGCTCATCACCGTGCACGCGGCCAAGGGCCTCGAGTGGGACGTCGTCGCGGTCGCCGGGCTGGTGGACGGCGGGCTGCCCGCCACGGCGACCCAGGGCAAGGACGGTCCGAAGGACTCGGCGTGGCTGACCGGGCTCGGCTCGCTGCCCTACCCGCTGCGCGGCGACCGCCACGACCTGCCGGTCTTCGCGTACTCCGGGGCCGACGACCCCAAGGAGCTGGAGGAGCGACGCAAGCAGTTCCTGCTCGACGCCGGGGACCACGAGGTCGCCGAGGAGCGCCGGCTGGCCTACGTCGCGCTCACCCGCGCGCGGTCCGACCTGCTGCTCACCGCGGCGTGGTGGGGCGACGGCACCCGGGTCCGCAAGGTCTCGACGTTCCTCACCGAGCTCGCCGACGCCGGTCTGGTGCAGACCGGCGGCTGGGACGAGGCCCCGGACGGCACCGGGACGAATCCGCGCGCCTCGCTGGTGCTCACGGCCACCTGGCCCGCCGACCCGTTCGGCACCGACACCGGGCCGACCCGGCGCGCGCACGTCGAGGAGGCGGCCGCTCGGGTGCGCGCAGCGATGGCCCGGCACACTTCGCGCGGGGCGGACGAGGCCCGGCAGCTGACGGCCGACCCCGCCGACGACCCGCCGGTGCCGGACCAGGAGATCGCCGCGCACCCCTGGGACGTCCTCGCCGAGCGTCTGCTCGCCGAGCGCGAGCGGGCACGCACACCCTCGGGCGAGGTCGAGCTGCCCGCCCACCTGTCCGCCTCCGCGCTGGTCCGGCTCGAGGGCGACCCGGCCGAGTTCGCACAGCACCTGCGCCGCCCGGTGCCGGCCGAGCCGTCGCCGCAGGCCCGCCGCGGTACGCGGTTCCACGCCTGGGTCGAGGGTTGGTACGGCAGCGCCTCCCTGGTGGACGTCGACGCCCTCCCCGGTGCCGACGACGACTCCGCGGTCCTCGACCTGGACGAGCGTCAGCTCCGCGAGGCGTTCCTGGCCACGGAGTGGGCGAACCGCTCCCCGGTCGCGGTCGAGGTGGACATCGAGATATCGGTCGACGGCTACGTGCTGCGCTCGCGGATCGACGCGGTCTTCCCCGACCTGGCGGCCGGCGACGGAGAGCCTGGAGTGGTGGTGGTCGACTGGAAGACGGGTGCTCCGCCGAAGGACGCGGCCGCCCGTGCCTCGCGCGAGCTCCAGCTGGCCGTGTACCGGCTGGCCTGGTCGCGGTGGACCGGTACCCCGCTCGACCGGGTGCGCGCCGCGTTCTGCTACGTCGGTGCGGGCGTGACCGTCTACCCGGAGCGCCTGCTGGACGAGACGGAGATCGCCGAGCTGCTGAGCGCGGCGACCCGCGGTCCGCAGGCTCCGGGAGCCGTCACGCCGCAGGTCAACCGACGCGGCGCGCGGCCCAACACCCCCCACCGCAGCCGTGGGGGCTGGGAGGCGTCGAAGGCGCGACCGCGACCGGCTGCCCCGACCCTGTTCGAGACCGACTGAGTGCCGGTCACGCCATCAGCGGCTCGGCCTCGGCGTCCCGGCCCTCGTGCGTGTGCGCGTCGAGGTCCTCGAGCATGGCGACGGCGTCGTCGATGATCTCCGTGTCCTGGGTGCGCACCCCGTAGAGCAGCCAGCGGGCGAGCGCGAGCTCCCCGGCGAGCAGGGCGCGGTCGACCAGGTGCGGGTCGGTGAGCTCGGTCCGGCGCAGCTGGTACGCCTCCATGACCGAGTCGGTGGCGTCCGGGTGGGCCGCGACGAGCAGCCAGGCGAGATCGTCCGCGGGGTCGGCGACGCAGGCGTCTCCCCAGTGCAGGATCCCGGTGACCTTGTCGCCCTGCACGAGCACGCGGTCGCTGGTGAGGTCGCCGTGCACGACGGTCGGGCGGAAGCGCCACATCGCGACGTCCTCGAGCCGCTCCTCCCAGCGCCGCAGCAGCGCGGGCGGGACCTTCCCGGTGCGGGCGGCCTCGTCGACCTCCGCCTGGCGGCGCTGGCGGTACTCGCCGGCGTCGTACGCGGGCAGGCCGGCGTTCTCGACGATGACGGTGGGCAGCTCGTGCACCGCGGCGATCGCGCGGCCGAGCGACGCGGCGAGGCCCGGGCCCGGAGCGAGGCGCTCGAGCCGCAGCGGGTCGCCGGGGATCTCCGCGTGCACGGCCGCGCGCCCGCCCTCGGGCAGGTGCGCGAAGCCGGCGGGGGCGGGCACGGCGAACGGCAGCTTCCCGCGCTCGGACTCCGCCGCGAGCATGGACAGGAGCACGACCTCGGCCTCGAGGGCCGCACCGGCCGCGGCGTGCTGCGGGGCCCGCACGACCCAGCGGTTGCGGTGGGCGTCGATGACGACCGCCGTGTCGAAGTCGGACCCGGGCTGGGCGGGTCGTCGGACGTCGAAGGCGTCGAGTCCCGGGACGGCGACGGTCGCCAGCGCTGCCAGGGCGAGGGGGGATCGGACCACGCGCCCAGGATAGGCGGGCTGTGCAGCCGTCCCGCCCGAGGCGCTCGGCGTGTTGCGCCCGATTGATCCCGCCGCGCCCGTTTCCGCGAGCCCGGTCGTGGCTCCCCGCGTACGGTGACCGGCGTGATCGTTCCGGATGACCTCCCGCTGTCCCGTGCCGGCATCGACCGGGCAGCGCTGCTGCGCACCGAGGACGGGTTCGTCCGCACGGCCCTCGCCGACCCCGCCACGCGCGTGCTGCTCGTGTGCGACGCCGCCGTGGTCACTGCGGCGGGAGGCCGGACGGTCGCGCTGCTCGACCCCGCGGACGTGGCCCGGCTGCTGCCGGCCGACGACGAGGCCTGGCTGCTGCTCGGCCAGGGCGACGGCGGCGAGGTCTACCTCGCGTGCCGGGTGGCGGACCGCCGGCCCGCGCCCGCGGTGGGGGAGGCGTCCGACGTGCTCGTGCACGCGGCGCCGACCAGCACGGGGCCCGCGATCGCGCCCACGCTGCCCGACGGAATGACCTGGACCGGGCTGCGGGACATCGGCGCGGACCTGTCGGCGGACGAGGCGGGGCTGGCCACGACGGCGGTGGCGCTCGACGCCTGGCACGCCCGGCACCCCCGCTGCCCGCGGTGCGGCGCCGAGACGCGGGTGGCGCAGTCGGGCTGGACGCGGGTGTGCGTGGTCGACGGGTCGGAGCACTACCCGCGGACCGATCCCGCGGTGATCATGGCGGTGGTCGACGCCGACGACCGGATCCTGCTGGGCCACGCGGCCCACTGGCCGGCCGGTCGGTGGTCCACGCTCGCGGGGTTCGTCGAGGCGGGCGAGTCGCTCGAGCACGCGGTCCGGCGCGAGGTCGCGGAGGAGACGGGAGTCGTCGTCGGCGAGGTGTCCTACCGGGGCAGCCAGCCGTGGCCGTTCCCCGCGTCGCTCATGATCGGCTTCCGCGCGCAGGCCGAGTCCACGGACGTGCACGTGGACGGCATCGAGCTCACGGAGGCGCGGTGGTTCTCCCGCGCCGAGCTCGCGGACGCCGTGCGGACCGGCGACGTCATCCCGCCGGGGCGCGCGTCGATCGCGCGGGCGCTGGTCGAGGAGTGGTTCGGGGGACCGCTCAGCTGAGGCGGTCGCGGACCTGCGCGAGCGACGGGTTCGTCGCGGCGGACCCGTCGGGGAACACGATCGTGGGGACCGTCTGGTTGCCACCGTTGAGCGACTCGACGAGCGCGGCCGCGTCGGGGTGCTCCTCGATGTTCACCTCGGTGTAGCCGATGCCCGCGGAGTCCAGCTGCGTCTTGAGCCGGCGGCAGTACCCGCACCAGCTGGTGGAGTACATCGTGAGGGTGCCGGTCTCGGGCAGGGTCTGCGTGGTCATCGGTCCTCGTCGGTCGGGAACTGTGGGCGTCCTAGGCGAGATCGTCGCCCAGGGCAGCAACGTCCGCAAACCCGGAACACTTCCCGGGTCGCTCGAACGGGCGTTGTCCACCGGTCGCGTCGGGGGTGTGGGCCGGTGCTGCGAGACTGTGCCCGATGTCCGCCGAAGCCCTCCTGGACGCCCTCGACCCCGAGCAGCGTGCCGTCGCGACGACCCTGAGGGGACCCGTCCGCGTGCTCGCCGGTGCGGGCACGGGCAAGACCCGGGCGATCACGCACCGCATCGCCTACGGCATCCAGGTGGGGGCCTACCGGCCGGCCAACGTGCTCGCCGTGACGTTCACCGCCCGCGCCGCGGGGGAGATGCGGACCCGGCTGCGGCTGCTGGGCGCGTCCGGTGTCCAGGCCCGGACGTTCCACGCCGCGGCGCTGCGCCAGCTGGGGTTCTTCTGGCCCAAGGTCGTCGGCGGCCCACCGCCCCGGATCCTCGAGCAGAAGGTCAAGCTCGTCGCGCACGCCGCGCAGCTGGTCGGCATCGAGACGGACCGGGAGAGCGTGCGGGACCTGGCGTCCGAGATCGAGTGGGCCAAGGTCTCCCTGGTCACGGCCGACGACTACGCGAAGGCGGCCGCAGCCACCGACCGGCCGGGGCCGGGGGGCATCGATCCGCAGTCCGTCGCGCGGCTCATGGCGGCGTACGAGTCCGCCAAGGACCAGCAGGGCGTCATCGACTTCGAGGACGTGCTCCTCCTGCTCGCGGCCATGCTCGCCGAGCGGCGGGACGTGGCGGACTCGGTCCGGGAGCAGTACCAGCACTTCGTGGTCGACGAGTACCAGGACGTCAGCCCGCTCCAGCAGTACCTCCTCGACATGTGGTTGGGCGGGCGGCAGGAGCTGTGCGTCGTCGGCGACCCGAGCCAGACCATCTACTCGTTCGCCGGCGCCTCCGCCCACCACCTCACGTCGTTCACCGCCACGTACCCGCGCGCCACCACCGTCGAGCTCGTCCGTGACTACCGCTCGACCCCGCAGGTGGTGAGCCTGGCCAACCACGTCATGCACGCGTCGCGCAAGGCGGGCGGACCAGCCCCGCTGGAGCTGCGGGCGCAGCGCGCCGACGGGCCCGACGTCTCCTACGTGACCTACCCGGACGACGACGCGGAGGCGGCCGGTGTCACCGCGGCGATCGCCGAGCTGGTGCGCGGTGGCGTGTCCGCCGCCGACATCGCGGTCCTGTTCCGGACCAACGTGCAGTCCGAGGCGTTCGAGGCGGCCCTGTCCGACCGGGGCATCGCCTACCAGGTCCGGGGGAACGCGCGGTTCTTCGCGCGGGCGGACGTGCGCAAGGCGATGGTCCTGCTGCGCGGTGGTGCGCGGGCGGTGGATCCCGACCTGCCGATGCCGGACGCGGTCCGGGACATCCTGCGCAACGCGGGCTGGACGGAGAACCCGCCGGAGGGCCGCGGCGCGGCGCGCGAACGCTGGGACGCCCTGCAGGCACTCGTGACGCTGGCCGACTCGCTGGCTGCGGCCCCACCGACGGGCAGCGGTCCGCCGACCGTCTCCGACCTGGTCGCCGAGCTCGACGAGCGCGCGTCCGCGCAGCACGCCCCGACGGTCGAGGGCGTGACCCTGGCATCCCTGCACGCGGCCAAGGGCCTCGAGTGGGACGCGGTGTTCCTGGTGGGGCTGTCCGAGGGGCTGCTCCCCACGGTCCAGGCCCAGACGGACGCCGCCCTGGCCGAGGAGCGGCGCCTGCTCTACGTCGGGATCACCCGGGCGCGCGTGCACCTGCACCTGTCGTACTCCCGTGCCCGTCACCCGCGTGCCCGGGCGAGCCGCACCGTCTCGCGGTTCCTCACCGACCTCTGGCCCGACGAGCGCCGCCGCCCGGGTGTGCCGCGGCGCGAGCTCGACGACCGCCAGCAGGCCGTCGTCGACGCCCTCACTGCGTGGCGCGACGCCCACGCGGCCGAGCTGCGCCGCCAGCCGGCGTCGGTCCTGACCAGCGCAACCATCCGCGCGATCGCCGAGCGGTGCCCCGGCACGCTCGAGGAGCTGGGCTCGGTCCGCGGGGTCGGACCGATGACGCTGGCGGACGTCGGCGAGGACGTGCTGGAGACCGTGCGCGCGACAGTCCGCCAGCCCGCCCGTTGAGCCGATCGGGCGATGGCAGAAACTCGTCGAGGAAACTTCGGTTATTCGGTTGTCCGCCCCGCGAGCCCGGTCCTAGTCTGGGCGACGTCCTTGTTGAGGGACCGCGCCGAGAGGTGAGGGTCCGAGCCGGAGAGGGGGTGGGTGCACCGATGAACACAAAGATCCAGACGCCGGACGCTTACGCGTTCCTGCCGCGATCTGTCGCGCCCACCATGTTCCGGTTCCAGGGGATCGCTGCGCCCATCGGCGGCAGCACCCTCGAGCTCACCGGCGGGTCGAAGTCCGAACTCGGACCCGCGGCCTTTCTGTTTCTCCCGGTTGATCCGGGTGGGACGGGTTGGCAGTCGGTCCGGCACCGACGCAACACGCTCACCAGCAAGGACATCAGGAGGACATCGTGCGGCTCACGACGCTGCTCGACACGGTGAACCAGGGCGGATCCGGCGCGTGGCCCCTCACCGACAGCACTTCGGCGACCGACGACCGCCAGACGTTCGACCAGCTCGTCGCCGACTTCATCCCGTGCCGGGCGGGCGACCCCGAGCTCTGGTTCGCCGAGCGGACGGCCGAGGTCGAGCAGGCCAAGGCCCTCTGCCGGGAGTGCCCGCTGATCGAGGGATGCCTGGCCGGCGCCATCGAGCGCGCCGAGCCGTGGGGCGTCTGGGGCGGCGAGGTGTTCGTCGGTGGTGTGGTGGTCGCGACCAAGCGTGGTCGCGGCCGGCCGAGGAAGAACGCGGCCCCGGCGGCCTGAGGCACTCAGCCCGGCGCGCCCACCAGCGACGCCGGGAGGGCGGTGCACCCACACTCGGGGTGCACNNCACTCGGGGTGCACCGCCCACGTGCGTCTGCGGGGCACCGCGTCCGGCAGGGCGACCTCGTACGTGACACCGGCGCCCAGGCCGACGAGCCCGTCCAGGTGACCGAGAACGACCGCGGCACCGATCCCCGCGCAGACCGCGGCGGTCACCGCCGGCTCGCTCGGGGTCGCACCCGTCCGCAGCTGGGCGGCCAGCGTCGGCCACGCCTCGTCGGCGTCGCCGCGGTGCAGGTCCAGGCAGCGCAGGCACGGACCGGTGCCCGGCACGACGAGCGGGCCGACGACCGTGTCGGCCTCCCGGACGACGACCCCGAGGTGTGCCGTCGCCCCGGAGACCAGCGCGGGAGCGCGCACGGGGTCGGCCGCTCCGTCCTCCACCAGCACTACGACGTCCGGCCGGCGGTCCGAGACCGTCGAGACGTGCGGCGCCACGTCGCGCAGCAGCCGCGCCGCCACGTGCTCGCGCGCGGACCCGGCGTCCGCCCACCGGTACCCGCAGACGCCGACGTCGGTCGACCGCACAGGACGCTCGTCGTCGAGCAGCAGGGTGCCGACGCCCGCGGCCGCCAAGCCGACGGCGACGCCCAGCCCGGTCGGCCCCAGCCCGAGGACGGCGACCACCCGATCCGCCCGTGCCCGGACGAGACGGCTGCCGTCCCCGTCGGGCCGCAGCAGGGACCACACGTCCGCGTCGACCGCCACCGGCCCGCGCAGGACGGCTGCGGGCGGCCGCGCGTCGGTGAGCTGCGCGTCGACGAGCACAGCCACTAGCGCGAGGGCGCGCTCGGCATCGGCCGCGCGCGCGACGAGCTCGGTCAGGTCCGTCCGAGGGTCCACCGACATCAGGAGGTCCGCGTCCCCGGGGGTGAGGTCCGTCAGGCGGACGGCCCAGCGCGGGTCGGTGCCCACCTGGACCTCGGTGGTGGTGCGTCGCAGCACCCGCAGCCCGGCACGCAGTCGCATGGGTCCCCTCTCGGCGTCGGGGCCACCCTGGCAGCCCTGTCGCGGACCGCGCGGGCGTCGTCCACAGGGCCGGACATGCCGAAGGGCACCGTCCGTCGCGGACGATGCCCTTGGGCGGGTGTGGTGGTGCTCAGGCCTTGCCGAGGATGCGGTTGAGCTTGGTGCCGCACACCGGACAGACGGCCTTGGCCATCCTGCGACCGGATTCCGAGATCACGACGTCGCCCTCGGCCTCGCGCTTCTCCTTGCACTTCACGCAGTAGAACTCGCCTGCATACGTCTCAGCCATGTGGCCCTCCCTCGGTGTCCGTGCACCGGACCGGGGAACCGCCGGCCGGCGGCTCGGACGTGCTGGTGCAACAACGCCCGCGCGACGTCCACGGTAGTGCTCAAGACACCCACAGCCCGCGGAATCGTGCAGGACGCGCCGTGCGCCGACGGGTGAACCGGAGCCCGTGGGCCCTGCGCGCTAGCGTGCACCTGTGCAGCCCACGCAGGACCTGTCGCAGGTCGAGATCCGCCGCTCACGCAAGCGCGTGCGCACGGTGACGGCCTGGCGCGAGGGCGACCGGACGATCGTCGCCATCCCGGCACGGTTCACGCGGGCGCAGGAGCGCGAGTGGGTGCGCCGCATGCTCACGCGCCTGGCCACGCAGGAACGCCGCCGCCGCCCGTCGGACGACGAGCTCATGTCCCGCGCCACGGAGCTGGCCGCCAAGTACCTCGGCGGTCGCGTGCAGCCGACGTCCGTCCGGTGGTCCACCAACCAGGGCCGCCGGTGGGGGTCGTGCACGCCGTCGGACGGCTCCATCCGGATCTCCGACCGCGTGCGCGGCATGCCGCGGTGGGTGCTCGACTACGTGCTCCTGCACGAGCTCGCGCACCTGCTGCACGCCGGGCACGGCCCGGACTTCTGGGCGGAGCTCGACACCTACCCGCGGACGTTGCGCGCCCGGGGGTTCCTCGAGGGGTACGCGTACGCGGCGGAGCGTGGAGCCCAGGCGTCGCCGGGGGAGTCCGACGAGGACGCGGACCGGCCGGCCGACGAGGTGGACGACGGCGGGATCGACGAGCCGGAGGACGTCGTGTCCGACGAGGTGGACGTCGACGAGCTCACGACCGGCACCGACGACGAGGCGCTCGGGCAGCTCGAGCTGGACTTCGACGACCCGGGAGCGCGAGAGGCGCGCTGACGCGGCAGCCGATGGCGGGCAGGGCCGCGGTCAGGCCGTCGGGTCGGCGTCCGGGTCCTCGCCGAGGATCTCGGCCAGGGCGCGGTCCACCTCGGCGGCGTCGTCGACCGCGGTCGCGCGGCGGGCCGCGTAGCCGGACGGGTCGTCGAGGTCCTCGGTGCCGGGCAGCAGGTCGGGGTGGTCCCACACGGCGTCGCGCGCCGAGGCGCCGTTGTCGCGCGTGATCTGCGCCCACAGTGCGGCGGCGTCGCGCAGGCGCCGGGGCCGCAGCTCGAGGCCGACCAGGTTGGCGAACGTCTGCTCGGCAGGCCCGCCCGCGGCACGGCGGCGGCGGATCATCTCGCGCAGGGCCATGGTGTGCGGCAGGTGGGGGAGCGCAGCGGTGGCGGTGACCTCGTCGACCCAGCCCTCCACGAGCGCGAGGGCCGTCTCCAGCCGCTCGAGCGCAGCCTTCTGCGCGTCCGTCGTGTGCGGGGCGAACACCCCGCCGGAGAGCGCCTGCTGGAGCGCCGCCGTGTCGGTGACGTCGATCGAGCGGACGGCCTCCTCCAGCTGGTCGGCGTCGATCGTGATGCCGCGCGCGTACKCCTCGACGGTGGCGAGCAGGTGCGAGCGCAGCCACGGGACATGGGTGAACAGGCGGGTGGCGGCCGCCTCCCGCAGAGCGAGGAAGAGGCGAACCTCCTCCGCGGGGGCGTCGAGACCCTCGGCGAACGCGTCGACGTTGGCCGCCACGAGCGCAGGGGCAGGCTTGTCCAGGAGGGGGAGTCCGATGTCGGTGGTGCCGAACACCTCGTGCGCGAGGGTGCCCGCGGCCTGGCCCACCTGCATGCCGAAGACCGCGGACCCCAGCTGCCGCAGCAGCTGAGCCGGCTCGATCCCGCCGGGCAGCGCGAGCTCGCCGTCCGACCCGTCGGGCAGGGCACCGCCGAGCGCGCCGACGAGGGCGACGGACAGCGACGACGCGACCGGTTCGGTCAGCGTGCGCCACGTCGGCAGGGTCGCCTCGACCCACTCGGCGCGGCTCCACGCGCGGGGCGTGCCGGTGGACGGGGGCAGGTCGGTGGCGGCGTCGAGCCACAGCTCGGCGACCGCGAGGGCGTCGATCACCTGCCGGGTCTGGCCGGTGCTCAGGGACGGGTCGCCGCCCGCGGCGGCCTGCTGCCGCGCCAGGTCGTGGGCCATCTGCCAGTTGACGGGGTCGTCGCCCGAGGCGGACAGCAGGGCCTGGACCTGGGCGAACACCTGCTGCAGCGCAGCCGGGTCGTCGGGCAGCCCGGACGCGGCGGCCATCGCGCCGGGGTCGAAGCCGCGCTCCTGCAGCTCACGGATGGCGTCGTCGGCTCCCTCGCCGAGCATCGCGCGCATGACCTGCTCCCAGGCGGGCACGCCACCATCGGCTCCGGGGACAGCGGAGTTGTCGGGGCTCACGTGGACCTCCTGCGACGATGGGGCCGGCTGCGAACCACGGTAACCACGCAGCACAGGAACGAGGGATGGTGGCCGGGCAAATTCGCTCAGGGCGCAGCGCGCGACCGGGGACCTCTCGCGGCGCAGGACCGGGTGAGCCCGAGCGCCCCGACGACGTCGTGGTGATCGGGCGGGGACCGATCGCGTCGGCCGTCGGGGCCGCCTGGGGTGGGCACGTGCGGACCCTTGACGAGGTCCCGGAGCAGAACCCGCAGGACGCGCTGGCGGGCGCCACGGTCGTCGTGCTCGTCACGCACTCCGGGGACCTGGTCGCGCCGGTGGACAAGGGGCGCCGCGAGCGGGAGGCGGCGATCGTCGCGCACACCCAGCGGGTCCTCGGTGCCGCGCGGGCGGTCGGGG
>NZ_JBFUHU010000212.1:0-6523 GCF_056402235.1 Cellulomonas sp. P4_B5_2 | reverse complement strand
GTGCCGGCGGACCACACCGAGGTCCCGACGGGCGCGACCGCCCTGGTCGCCTCGTTCGTCGGCTCGCCCAGCGCCGAGCTGGCCCTGGTCGCGGCGGACGTCATCGAGGACGCCCTGGTGTCCGGCGCAGCCGCGGGGACGCCCCTCGCGCTCGCCGACGCGCTGCGTCCCGCGCTCGAGGCCGCCGCCGAGGTGCTCGGCGCCGGCGTGCTCGAGCCCGGCAGGTCCGAGCCGGTGGCGGGTGTGCTCGGCCCGGACACCCACGTCGTCGCCCTCCAGCAGGCGGGCGTGCCGGTCGCCTGGTTCGCGCTGCGCGTCCGCGGCCCCCGTGTGACCGCGCCCACCGCCACCGCGACGACCCCGCGCGCCAACCTGCGCATGCTCTACGACGTCGAGATGACCCTGACGGCCGAGATCGGCCGCACCCGCCTGCCCGTGCGCCAGGTGCTCGAGCTCGCGCCCGGCGCCGTGCTGGAGCTGGACCGCACCGCGGGCAGCCCCGCCGACGTCCTGGTCAACGGCCGGCTCGTCGCGCGCGGGGAGGTCGTCGTCGTCGACGAGGCCTACGGCATCCGCGTGACGGAGATCGTGCCGGGTACGGAGCCGGCTGTCTGATGGTCTCGACGATGCTCGTGCTGCGGGTGCTGCTGGCCCTGACCTGCGTGGTCGGGCTCATCTGGTTCATCGGCCGCCGGTTCGGCGGCGGTCAGCCGCAGCGGTCGTCGCGCGAGCACGTCGTCAAGCTCGTCGGCCGCCAGTCGGTCGGCCGGCACACGGGTGTCGCGGTCGTCGCGGTGGGCAACCGCCGGTTGCTGCTGGGGTACGGCGACCAGCAGGTCACTCTGCTCACCGAGCTGGGCCCCGTGGTCGAGCTCCCGCCGGAGCCGGTGGCCGAGCAGACCGGTCCGCGCCGCGACTGGGTGGCGTCCGCGCTCTCGGCGACCGGCCGCGTCCCCTCGCCACGCCCGGCGCCGTCGCTGGAGACCGCGTCCCCGGAGCCCGCCGCCCTCGAGCAGGCCCCCGCGACGTCGACGCTGCAGGGCTCGATCCTCGCGCCGGAGACGTGGCGTCAGGCCGTCCGCACGCTGCAGGACCGCACGGTGCGCCGATGATCTTCGCCCCCACGCCGCCTACGCCGCCCGGTATCCCCGCGCTGGGCGACACGGTCACGGTCGCGGTCAACGGTGTGAACGGCGCGCCGAGCAGCTCGATCGTCGTGCTGCTCGCGATCACCCTGCTCTCGGTGGCGCCCGCGGTGCTGCTGATGACCACGAGCTTCACCAAGATCTTCGTCGTCCTGTCCTTCACCCGGAACGCCCTCGGCCTGCAAGGCGTGCCGCCCAACCAGGTGCTGGCGGGACTGGCGCTCTTCCTCAGCCTGTTCATCATGGCGCCCGTGATCTCCGACGTGAACGAGCTCGGGGTGCAGCCCTATCTCGCGGGGGACGCGACGTTCACCGAGGCGGTCGACGTCGGCAAGGCCCCGCTCCAGGAGTTCATGCTGGAGCACACGCGCGAGGAGGACCTCGCCCTGCTCACCCGCGCGGCGGGGCTGGAGAACCCGGAGGACCCGTCCGCGGTCCCGTTCGGCACCCTGGTCCCCGCGTTCCTGCTCTCCGAGCTGCGCTCGGCGTTCATCATGGGCTTCGTCATCTTCGTGCCGTTCCTGGTCATCGACCTGGTGGTCTCGGCGTCGCTGATGTCGATGGGCATGATGATGCTGCCCCCGGTGATGATCGCCCTGCCGTTCAAGCTGCTGCTCTTCGTGCTCGTCGACGGCTGGGGCCTGGTGGTCACGGCTCTCGTGGGCTCGTACACCGGGGCGGGGTAGCGATGGACACCAACGCCGTCCTCGACGTCGGCATCGACGCCCTGGTGCTCGCCGCGAAGCTCTCCGCACCGGTGCTCGTCACCGCCCTGGTGGTCGGGTTCATCGTGTCGCTGGTGCAGTCGGTGACCCAGATCCAGGAGGTCACGCTCAGCTTCGTGCCCAAGGCCGTCGCCGCGGGGATCGCGCTCATCGTCTGCGGGCACTGGATGATCTCGGAGCTGGTCGCGTTCACCCACGACCTGTTCGCGCGCATCCCGATGCTCGTCGGCGGCTGACGTGGACCCGATCTCCGTCGCCCTGCCGCTCGCGGGCCTGCAGACGACCATGCTCGCCGGCGTGCGCATCGTCGCGTTCCTCGTCATCGCCCCGCCGTTCTCGCAGCGCGCGGTGCCCAGCATCGTCAAGGTGACCCTCGCCCTCGCGCTCGCGCTGGCGATCACGCCGCGGCTCGAACCCGTGGCGGCCGACGGGACCGGTGCCTTCGTCGGCTCCCTCGTGATGCAGGCGGTGGTCGGTGCCGCGTTCGGGTTCCTCGTGATGCTCGCGTTCTCGGCCGTGCAGTCGGCCGGCACGCTGATCGACCTGTTCGGTGGTTTCCAGATGGCGGCCGCGTTCGACCCGATGAGCATGACCAGCGGCGCCCAGTTCCAGCGGCTGTACCAGATGGCCGCCGTCGTCCTGCTGTTCGTCACCGACGGGTACCAGGTGGTGCTCGCGGGTCTGGTCCGCACGTTCGACGCGCTGCCGCTGGGTGCGGTGCTCGACCTGAGCGCGCTCGGCGAGTCGGTGACCACCGGCCTGTCGCAGATGTTCGTCGGGGCGATGCAGATCGCCGGACCCCTGCTCGTGGTGCTCTTCCTCGCGGACGTGGGCCTCGGCCTGCTCACCCGGGTCGCGCCCGCGCTCAACGCGTTCGCGATGGGCTTCCCGCTGAAGATCTTGCTCACCCTGTCGTTCGGCGCGTTCGCGTTCCTCGCGCTGCCCGCGGTGGTCGAGGGCCTGACCGGGCGCTCGGTCGAGGCGATGCTGGGGGTGGCGCGGTGAGCGAGAGCGGCGAGCGCAGCGAGAAGGCCACCGCGCAGCGCATGAAGGAGGTGCACCGCAAGGGCAAGCTCGGGCGGTCGCAGGACCTCTCGGCCTGGATCGGGATGGGCGCCGCCGTCCTCACGCTGCCGATGGTGGTCACCCGGGGCCAGGCTGCCGCGCTCGACCAGCTGGCGGCGGTCCGCGACGTGGCGCGGAACCCCACCGCCGCGGGTGCCGTGCAGGTGCTCGACGACGCGCTGCGCTCGCTGCTGACCACACTCGCCCCCCTGTTCGTCGTGCTGGTGCTCGTCACGGTGGCGGTGGGCATGGCGCAGGGCGGGGTCCACCCGCGCCGGTTCACCATCCACGTGGACCAGTTCAAGCCCGTGAACGCCGCCAAGCGGCTGGTCGGCGCGCAGGCCTGGTGGCAGGGCGCCCAGACCCTGCTCAAGACCGGCGCCGTCGCGCTCGTGCTCCTGGTCGGGCTGCAGGCGCTGGTGCCCACGCTGATGGCCTCCGGCCAGCTGCCCCTGTCGCACCTGCTCGGCGTGGCCGGCGACGGCACCGCCTCGCTCCTGCGGACCGGAATCGCCGCGGGCATCCTGCTGGCGGTCGCCGACGTGGTGGTGGTGATGCGGCGCAACCGGAAGCAGACGCGGATGACCCTCCAGGAGCTCAAGGAGGAGAACAAGCGCACCGAGGGGGACCCCATGCTCAAGGGCGCTATCCGGTCCAAGCAGCTCTCGATGAGCCGTAACCGGATGATGTCGGAGGTCGCCACCGCCGACGTCGTGCTGGTCAACCCGACGCACGTCGCGGTCGCGCTGCGCTACGAGCCCGGCTCGGGAGCACCCAAGGTCGTCGCCAAGGGGGCCGGCGCTGTCGCGGCCCGCATCCGCGCCGAGGCGACCGAGCGCCGGGTGCCGATGGTCGAGGACATCGCGCTGGCCCGCGCCCTGCACGCCGCGTGCGAGCTGGGCCAGGAGGTCCCCGCGCACCTGTTCACCGCGGTCGCCCGGGTGCTCGCGTTCGTGATGGCCCTGCGCCGTCGTGGCGCCGGCGCCGGCCAGCACCGCGTCCCCGGCGGCTCCACGCTGCCCGCCGACGACACCACCGACCACCGGTCCGCGGCCCGCGCCGCCCGCCGGCCGGCCCGGGCACCCCGCCCGCCGGCCCCGTCCGCCTCCTCGTCCGAGAAGCAAGGGTCCTGATGAAGAACCGCTCCGTCTCCCAGATGGCCGTGCCCGCCGGTGTGGTGGGCATCGTCCTGATGCTGGTGGTGCCGCTCCCCGCCGCCCTGCTCGACGTGCTCATCGCGATCAACATCACCGTGTCGCTGGTCATCCTGCTCACCAGCATGTACGTCAAGCGACCGCTGGACTTCTCGGTGTTCCCGTCGCTGATCCTGGTGTTCACCCTGTTCCGGCTGGGGCTCAACGTGGCCTCGACCCGGCTGGTGCTCCGGGACGGGTACGCGGGCCAGGTCATCGACGCGTTCGGGCACATCGTCGTCGGCGGCTCGCTCGTCATCGGCCTGGTGATCTTCCTGATCCTCGTGGTCATCCAGTTCGTCGTCATCACCAACGGCGCCGGGCGCGTGGCGGAGGTCGGGGCGCGGTTCACGCTCGACGCCATGCCGGGCAAGCAGATGGCCATCGACGCCGACCTGAACTCGGGCCTCATCGACGAGGACACGGCGCGGCAGCGTCGGGCGGACGTCGCGGCGGAGGCGGACTTCTACGGCGCCATGGACGGCGGGTCCAAGTTCGTCAAGGGCGACGCGATCGCCGGCATCATCATCACGGTCATCAACCTGGTGGGCGGGTTCGCCATCGGGATGCTCCAGATGGGCATGAGCCCGGCGGAGTCGCTGCAGCGGTTCAGCCTGCTGACCATCGGCGACGGCCTGGTCACCCAGATCCCCGCGCTCCTGCTGTCGGTGTCCACCGGCATCGTGGTAACGCGCGCCACGGCCGAGGGGGACATGGGCACCGCGGCCGCGAAGCAGCTGGGCCAGTCCCGGACCGCGCTGGTGATCGCGGGTGTCGGCGCCATCGCGCTGGCCCTGCTGCCGGGCATGCCGAAGGTGCCGTTCCTCCTGGTGGGCGCAGCGCTCCTGCTCGTGGCGCAGCGGTCCCGCGCCACCGAGGCCAAGGAGTCGGCCGCCGAGCAGGCGGGTGCGGTCACCGCCGCGACGGCGCCGGCCAGCGACAGCCCCGAGCAGCTCATCGAGCAGATGCGCGTGCACACCCTCGAGATCCTGCTGGCGCCGGACCTGGTCGACCTCGTCGGCTCCGGACCGGACCAGGACCTGCTCGCCCGCGTCCGTGGCCTGCGGCGCAAGACCGCCCTGGAGCTGGGGATCGTCGTGCCGCCGGTGCGCACGCGGGACAGCGTCGACCTGCCGCGGTCCACCTACGTGGTGCGCATCGCGGGGGTGGAGGTCGGCCGGGGCGAGGCGCCCGCGGGGCGGATGCTCGCGCTCGGAGACGACCTCGGGTCGCTGCCCGGCACCACCGTGCACGAGCCGGTCTTCGGCCTGCCCGGCAAGTGGATCCCGGCCGAGCTGCGGCACGCGGCGGAGATGTCCGGCGCGACGGTCGTCGACCGGGTCTCCGTGCTCATCACCCACCTGGGCGCGCTCATCAGCCAGCACGCCGCCCGGCTCCTGGGCCGCGAGGACGTGCGCGTGCTCACCGAGGGCGTCAAGCGCGTCAACCCGTCGGTGGTCGAGGAGCTCATCCCCACCCTGCTGAGCCTGGGCGAGGTGCAGCGGGTGCTCCAGGGCCTGCTGGCCGAGGAGGTGCCGATCCGCGACTTGGGCCGGATCTACGAGTCGCTGACCCTGCGCGCGCGCGTCAGCACCGAGCCCGAGGGCCTGGTCGAGGCCGCCCGCGCGGCGCTGGGCCCGGCGCTCGGTTCGCTGTACGTGCAGGACGGTTCGCTGCGCGCGATCACGCTGGACGCCGTGCTCGAGCAGCAGCTGGTCGAGTCGCTGCGGCCGTCGGAGCAGGGCACGCACCTGCTGGTCGACCCGGCCCGGCTCGAGTCGGTGCTGGCGCAGCTGCGCGACGCGGTGGCGATCGCCGAGCAGGACGGCCGGACGGTCGTGCTGGCCTGCGCGCCCGCCATCCGGCCCGCGCTGCGTCGCCTGGTCGCGATGGGCCTGCCGCGCCTGCCCGTGCTCTCGTACGCCGAGGTCACGGGTGTCGGCGCCCTGGTGGAGACCGTCGGGGCGGTGAGCGGTGGCCACGCGATTGCTGCTTGAGGGCGGTGACCTGGCGAGGCTCATGGCGCAGGTGCGCGACGAGCTGGGCCCCGGGGCGCGGATCATCAGCGCCGAGCGGGTGCGCAGCGGCGGCGTGGCGGGCTTCTTCGCGCGGGAGCGGTTCGAGCTCACGGTCGACGTGCCCGAGCCGCCGCCGGCGCGCCCTCGCGCCCGGCGCGGACCTGCGGCGCCGGCGGCGGGCATCGAGGCCCTGCTCGCGGCGGCCGACGCGTCCGACGCCCTGCCGGACGGTTCGACCGTCGAGGTCGACCCCGGCCCCACGGGTCCCACCGTCTCGACGGGCGACCCGTCGTTCGCGGCGATCCTGGACCAGATGCGGTCCATGGCCGGAGCTCCGGAGCCGGCTGACATCGAGATCCCGGCGCCGGCCCCCGAGG
>NZ_JBFUHU010000211.1:0-6559 GCF_056402235.1 Cellulomonas sp. P4_B5_2 | reverse complement strand
GCGATCCTGCGCTCGGCGAGGGCCGCGAGGGCGGGCACGGCGATCCCCGCACCCACCACGGGGTTGCGCTCCCGCAGCACCACGTGCGCGGCGAGGTGGCGCGCCTGCCAGCCCTCGCAGAGCGTCGGTGCGTCGGGAGCGACGTCGCGGAGGGCCTGCGCGAGCTGCTCGCGTTCGATCTCGTGCCAGRTCATCCCCGCAGGATCGCACGCGAGCAGGGGCGACGCGTGACGGGTAAGCGCTCGCACCACCGTGAGAGGATGACGGCACCCCCACAGCTCCACGGAAGGTCCTGTCGTGCCCTCGCGAGACGCGTCACCGCCGTCGGTGGCACTCACCGGCTCCGTCCCTCGTCGAGCGTTCCAGCTCATCGGCCGGGGGATGCGCGCCCACCCCGGCACCTACGCCCTGGCTGTGGGCACCTCGGCCGTCTTCGGGGTGCTCACCGTGGTGGTGAGCCGTGTGCTCGGCGCCGTGACCGACCAGGTCGTCGTCCCCGCGCTGGCGGGATCGGCGCAGGCGCGCGACCGGATCTGGCTGGCGGGCCTGGCGATCGCCCTGGTCGCCGTGACGCTCGCGGTGACGGTCGCCGGGCGGCGCATGTTCGCGGGCAAGGGGTTCGCGCTGATCCAGGAGGACCACCGCGCCGCGGTGACGCGGCAGTACCTGCGCCTGCCCATGTCGTGGCACCGGCAGCACCCCACCGGTCAGCTCCTGTCGAACGCCAGCGCGGACGTGGAGGCCGCGACCTCGATCTTCAACCCGCTGCCGTTCGCGATCGGCGTCGTGGTGATGCTCGTCGTGGCCACCGTCGAGCTGCTGCGCACCGACGTCTGGCTGGCGCTGGCGGCGCTGGTGGTGCTGCCGCTCGCGGTCATCGCCAACGTGGTGTTCCAGAACCGGATGTCACCGGCGGCGATCCGCGCGCAGCAGCTGCGCGCGGAGGTCGCGGACATCGCGCACGAGAGCTTCGAGGCGGCTGTGCTGGTCACGTCGCTCGGCACGGAGGCGCGCGAGGAGGCCAGGTTCGCGGAGCGGGCCGAGCAGCTGCGTGACGCCAACGTCCGGGTGGGCGTCGTGCGGGCGCTGTTCGACCCGGTGATCGACCTGCTCCCCAGCATCGGCACGCTGCTCGTGCTGGTCGTCGGCACGGTGCAGATCCGCGCCGGGCGGGTGGAGACCGGGGACGTGGTCGCGGCTGCGTACCTGCTCACCCTGCTGGCGGTGCCGGTCCGCGCCTTCGGCTGGGTGCTCGGTGAGCTGCCCCGGGCGCTCGTCGGCTACGACCGGATCGCCCGCGTCATCGACTCGCACGGTGCCCTGAGCGTGGGGAGCACGCCGTGGGCGCCGTCCGGGGGAGCGCGCGTCGAGCTGCGGCACGTGGGCCGCTCGGTCCCGCTGCCCAGCGGCGGCGAGCTGGAGCTGCTGCACGGGATCGACCTCGACGTGCCCGCGGGCCGCACGATCGCGGTGGTCGGCCCGACCGGTGCCGGCAAGACGACGCTCGTGTCGCTGGTGAACCGGCTGTACGACCCGTCGCACGGCTCGGTGCACGTCGACGGCCTCGACCTGCGTGACGTCCGTCCTGCCGACCTCGCGCGGCACGTGGCGCTCGTCTCGCAGTCCACGTTCGTTTTCGAGGACACCGTGCGCTCCAACGTCACGCTGGCCGACGACGGCGAGCCGGGCTCCCCGGACGACGACGCCGTCTGGGCCGCGCTGCACCTGGCACGGGTCGACGACGTCGTCCGCGCGCTGCCCGGAGGTCTGGACGCCCCCCTCGGGGAGCGGGGAGCCAACCTGTCCGGCGGCCAGCGGCAGCGTCTGGCGCTCGCCCGCGCGCTGGTCCGGAACCCGTCCGTCCTCGTCCTGGACGACGCGACGTCGGCCGTCGACCCGCGCATCGAGCAGGCGATCCTGCGCGGCCTGCGCGGCGACGGCGAGGCGTCGAGCCCGACGGTGCTCCTGGTCGCCTACCGGATGTCGTCCGTGCTGCTGGCCGACGAGGTGGTGCACGTCGACGGTGGCCGCGTGATCGACCGCGGCACGCACGACGAGCTGCTGGAGCGCGACCCGGGCTACCGCGAGCTGGCGACCGCGTACGAGCAGGAGACCGCGCGCCGTGCCGCGGAGGTCGCCGACGAGGAGGCCCTCGAGGTCGTGGAGGAGCGGGCATGAGCGAGCAGAGCCCGGAGAACCGCCTCGCCCCGGCCAGCACCCTCGGCGTGCTCGCGACGCTGCGCCGCGGGATCCAGGTCTCCCCGCAGCTGCTCGTCGGCTGGCAGGTCACGGTGCTGCTCGCCGTCACCGCGTCGATCGGCCGCGTGCTCGTGCCCATCGCCGTGCAGCAGACGGTGGACACTGGGATCCTCGCCGACGGTGGACCGGACGTGCCGCGCGTCGTGGCGCTCGCCGGCCTGGCCGCGCTGGGCCTGCTGCTCGGCGCCGTCTGCTCGGCCTACGTCAACGTGCGGCTCTTCCGCTCGAGCGAGAGCGGGCTCCTCGCCCTGCGCACCCGCGCGTTCCGGCACGTGCACGACCTGTCGGTGCTCACGCAGAACACCGAGCGGCGCGGGTCGCTGGTCTCGCGGGTGACCTCCGACGTCGACACGATCTCGTTGTTCGTCCAGTGGGGCGGCATCATGCTGCTCGTCTCGGTCCTGCAGATCGCCGTGGCGACCGTGCTCATGTCGGTCTACTCCTGGCAGCTGACCCTGATCGTGTGGGCGGGCTTCGTTCCTCTGTTCCTGGTCCTGCAGCCGCTGCAGAAGCGCGTCAACGCCCGCTACACCGCAGTGCGGGAGCGCGTCGGCGCGATGCTGGGCTCCATCTCGGAGGCCGTCGTCGGCGCCGAGACGATCCGCTCGTACGGGGTGGCCGGGCGCACGCAGCGTCGGATCGACGCGGCGATCGGTGCCACCCGCGCGTCGATGGTGCGCGCGCAGAACCTGGTTGCCGCCGTATTCTCCAGCGGCGTGCTGGTGGCGAACCTGGTACTCGCCGTGGTGGTCGTCGCGGGCACGTACCTGGGCATCGCCGGGGAGATGTCCGTCGGGCGGCTGCTGGCGTTCCTGTTCCTCGTGCAGCTGTTCACCGGGCCCGTGCAGATGGCGACGGAGATCCTCAACGAGCTGCAGAACGCGGTCGCCGGGTGGCGCCGGGTGCTCGGCGTGCTGGAGACGCCCATCGAGGTGGTCGACGCGGGCGCCTCGGGAGTGCCCAGTCCCCGTGGGCCCGCGCACGTCGAGCTGCGCGACGTCGGCTTCGCCTACCCGGACGGTCCGCCGGTGCTCCGCGGCGTCGACGTCGCGATCCCCGCGGGGGCGTCGGTGGCGGTCGTCGGTGCGACCGGCTCGGGCAAGACGACCATCGCCAAGCTGGTCGCGCGGTTCATGGACCCGACGAGCGGCTCGGTGCTGCTCGACGGGGTGGACCTGCGCGACATCCCCGTCGCCGACCTGCGGCGCCGGGTGGTGCTCGTCCCGCAGGAAGGGTTCCTGTTCGACGGCACGCTCGCGCAGAACGTGGCGTACGGCCTCCGGCACGAGGACGGGACGACGGCCGCGCAGGACGACGACGTGCGGATCCGTGCGGCGGTCGAGGCGCTCGGTCTGGACGGCTGGGTGGACGAGCTCGCCGACGGCCTGGACACCCCGGTCGGCCAGCGCGGCGAGTCGCTGTCGGCGGGGGAGCGGCAGCTCGTGGCCCTTGCGCGTGCCTACCTGGCCGAGGCGGACCTCCTGCTCCTCGACGAGGCCACGTCCGCGGTCGACCCGGCGACCGAGGTCCGGATCGCACGTGCGCTCGACTCCCTCACGCGCGGGCGCAGCACGCTGACCATCGCGCACCGGCTGTCGACGGCCGAGGCGGCGGACACGGTGATCGTGGTCGACGCGGGCCGTGTGGTCGAGGTCGGGCACCACGACGAGCTCGTCGCGCGCGACGGGCACTACGCGGCGATGCACGCCGCCTGGGTGTCGCAGACGCGCTGACCGTGGACGGGTCCGTGCCCGTCGCTGCTGCGTGGCAGGATCGGGACGTGCCTTCCAGCCCCACCGAACCCCTCCTCGATCCCGCCGTCGCCGAGCGCCTGAAGCGCGACGAGCACGGCCTGGTGGCGGCGATCGTGCAGCAGCACGACTCGCGCGAGGTCCTCATGCTCGGCTGGATGGACGACGAGGCGCTGCGCCGCACCCTGGCCACCGGCCGGGTCGTGTTCTGGAGCCGGTCGCGCCAGGAGTACTGGCGCAAGGGCGACACGTCCGGGCACGCGCAGTACGTGAAGGCCGTGAACATCGACTGCGACGGGGACGCGCTGCTGGTCGAGGTGGACCAGGTGGGCGCTGCCTGCCACACCGGCGCCCGCACGTGCTTCGAGGCGGGCGGCCCGCTGCCCGTCGTCGTCGGATCCCGTCCCACCGAGACCGGAGGACCCCTGTGACCGCCCCCGCCGTCCCCACCGACGTCACCGTCGCCGTGGTTCCCTGGGGGAGCACGTGGCCGTCGCTCGAGGCCTTCCGCGGGCTCGCGCGCGACCGCCGGGTCGTCCCTGTCGTACGCCGGCTGCTCGCGGACGACGTGACGCCCGTCGGCCTGTACCGCACGCTCGCCGACGGGCGGCCAGGGACGTTCATCCTCGAGTCGGCCGAGGCCGACGGGAGCTGGGACCGCTACTCGTTCGTGGGCGTGCGGTCCCGCGCCACCCTGACCGTCCGCGACGGCTCGGCGGTCTGGGTCGGAGACGTCCCGGTCGGGGTCCCGACCGAGGGCGACGCCCTGGACGTGCTGGAGCGCACGCTGGACGCGCTGCGCACCCCGTCGATCGCGGGACTGCCGCCCCTGACCAGCGGGCTGGTCGGCGCGCTCGGGTGGGACATCGTGCGGCACTGGGAGCCGACCCTGCCCGCGAACGCCCCCGACGAGCTGGGCGTCCCAGAGCTCACGCTGCTGCTGGCCACCGACCTCGCGGTGGTCGACCACCACGACGGTTCGGTCTGGCTGATCGCGAACGCCATCAACTTCGACGACACCGACGAGCGCGTGGACGACGCGCACGCGGACGCGGTCGCCCGGATCGACGCGATGGAAGCGGCGCTGCTGCAGCCCGCCGAGTCGGCCGTCGCGGTCCTGGCGGACGTCGCCGAGCCCGAGCTCGCGTTCCGGACCACGCGCCAGGAGTTCGAGGACGCCGTGCGCACAGGCCAGGAGGCCATCCACGAGGGCGACGTCTTCCAGGTGGTCATCTCGCAGCGGCTCGACCTGGACTGCCCGGCGGAGCCGCTCGACGTCTACCGCGTCCTGCGCACCATCAACCCGAGCCCGTACATGTACTACCTGCAGCTGCAGGACGCGGACGGCCGGGACTTCGCGGTCGTCGGCTCCAGCCCGGAGACGCTCGTGAAGGTCACGTCGGGGCGGGTCGTCACGTTCCCGATCGCCGGGTCGCGACCCCGCGGCGCCACGCCCGACGAGGACCGCCGCCTGCAGGACGAGGTCCTGGCCGACCCCAAGGAGCGGGCCGAGCACATCATGCTGGTCGACCTGTCCCGCAACGACCTGGTCAAGGTGTGCGAGCCGGCGAGCGTCGAGGTCGTCGAGTTCATGGCGGTCAAGCGCTACTCGCACATCATGCACATCTGCTCGACCGTCGTCGGTCGGCTGCGCGAGGGCGCGACGGCCCTGCAGACGCTCGTCGCCACCTTCCCGGCGGGCACGCTCTCGGGCGCTCCGAAGCCGCGCGCGATCGCGCTCATCGACGAGATCGAGCCCGCCCGACGGGGCATCTACGGGGGCACCGTGGGGTACTTCGACTTCGCCGGGGACATGGACATGGCGATCGCCATCCGGACCGCCCTGATCCGGGACGGGCGCGCGAGCGTGCAGGCCGGCGGCGGGATCGTCGCGGACTCGGTGCCGGCGCTGGAGTACGAGGAGTCGCGCAACAAGGCCGCGGCTGCCGTCCGGGCGGTGCAGATCGCCTCCCGGCTGCGGCGGGCGGGCGCGTGACGGTTCCGGCGCACGCCGCCCGGTCGCGTCCGTCGGGACGTGGCCGTGCCGCCGGGCTGCTGCTCCTGCTCGCCGGCCTGACCGCCCTCGTCGCCGTGCCCACGTGGTTCACGACGACCGGCATGACCGCGCTGCAGGGAACGGTGACCGTGCAGGCCGCGGGCTCCCAGGTGGCACCGGCGATCCTCGCGGCCGCGGTCGCGATCCTCGCCGCGGTGGCCGCCGTGGGGCTGGTCGGTCGCGTCGGGCGCTGGGTGGTCGCCGCCGTCGTCGTCGCGTGCGGGGTGCTCGTCGTCGGGACGACGCTCGGTGTGCTCGGCGACCCGGAGGGTGCAGTGATCCCCGTCGTCGCGGCGGAGACCGGGGTGGGCAAGCTCGCCGGACCGGTCACGACGAGCGTGTGGCCCTGGCTAGCCGTCGCGGTCGGGGTGCTCGACGTCCTCGCCGGGGTGTGGCTCGTGGTCGCGTCCCGTACGTGGTCCGGACCGACGCGGCGGCACGAGAACGTCGCCGGCGCGGCGGCACCGACCACACCCGACGAGCGGTCCGACTG
>NZ_JBFUHU010000210.1:0-6571 GCF_056402235.1 Cellulomonas sp. P4_B5_2 | reverse complement strand
GGTCGAGCGGTACTCGGTGTTCGACCTGCCCTTCGACCCGGACCTCATGGCGAAGCAGCGCGCGGAGGCGGAGGCGCACGCCGGCCCCGACTACCGCCTGGTGACCTGGCAGAGCCACGTGCCGGAGGAGTGGATCGACTCGTACGCGCTGCTGAACACGCGGATGAGCACGGACGCGCCGCTGGGTGGGCTCGACCTCGAGGAGGACGTCTGGGACGCGGAGCGGATCCGCACCTACGAGAGGCAGTACGACGAGCGCGGGCTGGAGCTGCTGGTGCTCGCCGCCGAGCACGTCCCGACGCACACGCTCGCGGCGTTCACCTGCTTCATGGCGGTCCCGAACAGCGACGAGTTCGTGCACCAGGACGACACCCTCGTGCTCAAGGAGCACCGCGGGAAGCGCCTCGGGATGCTCGWCAAGACGGCCAACCTGCAGCGGCTCGCGGCGGAGCGGCCGTCGGTCCGGCGCGTCGGCACGTGGAACGCCGAGGAGAACTCCTACATGCTCGGCATCAACGTGGCGCTCGGGTTCCGGCCGGCCGGTGGCTCCGGGGAGTGGCAGCTCAAGCTGAGCTGACGTGGGCAGTGCTGGTCTGAGAGTGCGGCACCGACTGCTGCCACCAGCCGGACCAGCGCTGCTCCACCTCGGCGAGCGTGGCGTCGTCGAGCCCGTAGGTGGACAGGATCGCGTCGACGCTGCCGTGGGGCGGGGAGCTGCCTGCGGGCGTCTCCATCACCACCAGGAACGACTCGGTGATCCCGTGCAGCCGCAGGCCGACCTGCAGGGGCGTCCGGTAGATCAGGGTGCCGCCGAGCAGGGTCCCGTCGGGACGCCGGGCCTGGACGTGACCGCCGACGGGCACCCCGTGGATCCCCATCAGGCCGGCCCGGTCGAGCAGCCGGTTCCCCCGCTCGCCCGCGTCGAGGCCGAAGACGCTCAGGGTCCGACGGTCCTGGTCGGGGTGGATGGTGAGCGCGAACTGCAGCTGGTGCGCGAACGCGATCCAGCCCTCGTCGATCTCGTCGCGCACCCCGTCGAAGAGGGCGAGGCCCTGGTGGCTGCGCCGCGTGACGGTCACGTGCGTGCGGTGCGGCTGGTGCGCGGCGGTGCGCAAGGTGAGCCTGTCGTGCGTCGGCAGGGTGAGCGCGTGGATGGTCTCGTCGCCGATGACGTCCTGGGACTCGAGGGCGCCGTCGACGAACAGCTGCCGGATCTCGGCGTCGAGTCCCGGGTGGTCCCACCCGTACCAGCGGCGTACCAGCGCCGGATCCCGCAGGTACGGCCAGACCTTCCCCAGCGACAGGGGGATGTCGACCGACACGACCTCACGGAGCTCCAGCGTCATCGCCATCACCTCGGTGCTCGCCACCAGACCGGACACTCCGACCGTAGCCCGACGCGACCACAACCGCGATCAGTCGTCGAGGACCGCCATCGCGTCCGGCTCGACGCCCAGCTCCACGACGTCCCCCGCCGACCACCGACCACCGACGGGCCCCAGCGCGGTGACCACGCCGATGCCGTCGACCTCGACCCGGACCTCCGACCGGCCGCGGCGCGACGAGACGCCGCGGACCGTCCCCTTGGCCACGCCGGACCGTCCGACGACGAACGCACCCTCCGCCAGCGCCAGCGTCGCCGACGACGCCGGGGCACCGACGGCCTCGCGCAGGGGCGCCGCGGCGGGGCTGTCCAGCGGGACGAACGCCTCGTAGCCGAGGAACGACGCGACCTCGCGCGAGGCCGGCCGGCTCCAGAGGTCCGCGGGCGCGTCGACCTGGAGCAGCTTCCCGGCCGACATGACGGCCACCCGGTCGGCGACCGCGAAGGCCTCGTCCTGGTCGTGCGTGACGAACACGGCGGTGGTGCCGGTGGCGACGAGGGCCGCCCGCAGGTCGACGGCGAGGCGCTCGCGCAGGGCGCGGTCGAGGGCGGACAGCGGCTCGTCGAGCAGGAGCAGCCGCGGGGCGGGCGCGAGGGCGCGAGCAAGGGCAACCCGCTGCCGTTCCCCGCCCGACAGGGTCGCGACACCGCGGGACTCGTAGCCGCCCAGGCCGACGAGCTCGAGCAGCTCCGCCACGCGCTCTGCGGACCGCGCCGGCAGGCCGTACGCGACGTTCCCGCCGACGGTCCGGTGCGCGAAGAGCTGCCCGTCCTGGAACATCAGCCCGAACCCGCGCCGGTGCACGGGCAGCCCCGCGACAGAGACGCCGTCCCACGCGACCGTGCCGCCGGCGAGCGGCTCGAGCCCCGCGACCGCGCGCAGCAGTGACGACTTCCCGCAGCCGGACGGCCCGAGCAGGGCGACGACCGAGCCCGTCGGCACGTCGAGCGACACCCCGTCGACCGCGGCGACCGTGCCGTACCGGACGACGACGTCCCGCAGGGTCAGACCGTTCACCACCACTCACCTCCCGCGCCGGGCGCGCGCAGCCGTTCGCAGAGTGCCACGATCCCCGCCGTGAGCAGCGCGAGCACCACGGACGCGGCGAGCGCCATGCCGTACGACTCGGGGCCCGGCCGCCCGATGAGCCGGAAGATCACCACCGGCAGCGTCGGCCTGTCCGGGCGGGCGAGGAAGGACGTGGCGCCGAACTCCCCCAGCGAGGCGGCGAACGCGAACCCGATCGCGAGGCCGAGGGACCGGGTGGCGATCGACAGGTCGACCGTCCGCAGCACCCGACCGGGCGCGGCGCCGAGGGTGGCGGCCGCCTCGCGCAGCCGGGGGTCGATGGCCCGGAGCACAGGCAGGACCGTCCGCACGACCAGGGGCACGGCGACGACCGCCTGCGCGACCGRCACCAGCAGCGGGCTGGTCCGCAGGTCCACCGGCAGCCCGAACGGGTGGTGCATCGACAGCAGGAACCCGAACCCGACGGTCACGGCGGACACCCCGAGGGGGAGCATGAACAGCGCGTCCAGGCCGACCACCGCGCGCCGCCCGATCGCTCGGCGCGGTCGTCGCGACACGACGAGCGCGACCAGCCCGCCGACCACGAGGGCGATCACCGTGGCGTCCAGCGCGACCCGCAGCGAGTTCAGCGTGGCCTGCCAGACGGTCACCGTCAGCGCCCCGCCGGTGGTGCCGAGCGCGGTGTAGTGGTCCAGCCCCCAGCCGGCGTCGGTCCGCAGCGACCGGACCACGAGGTTGACCAGCGGGAGGGCGAGCAGCAGGACGACCAGCGCCGTGACCGCGGTCGCGACGAGGGTCAGCGCGTGCCCGTCGCCGGCCGGCATGCCCATGGGCCGACGCAGCCGCAGCGGACGCACCGACGCCTCCGGATGGGTGAGCGCCAGCGCCCGCTCGCGCCGCGACCGCGCCCGGCCGGCGAGCGTCAGCGCGACGGCGACGACCACCAGCTGCACGACCGACAGCACGGCCGCGGCCCGCAGGTCGAGGAACTGCGTCGTCTGCACCCAGATCTCGGTCTCGATGGTGCCGAACTGCAGCCCGCCGAGCACCAGCACGGTGCCGAACGCGGTCGCGCAGTAGAGGAAGGTCAGGGAGGCGGCGGACGCGATCGCGGGGGTGAGCGCGGGGAGCGTCACGGTCCGGAACGCCCGCCACGGCGAGGCGCCCAGCGCGCGCGCCGCCTGCTCGGCCCGGGGGTCCAGCCGCTCCCAGAGCCCGCCGACCGCGCGCACGACGACCGCGTAGTTGAAGAACACGAGGGCGGCGACGATGGCGACGAACGTGCCGTCCAGGTGCAGGAAGCCGAGCGGCCCGCCGCTGACCAGCAGCGACCGGAACGCGACACCGACCACGACGGTCGGCAGGACGAACGGCACGGTCACGAACGCCCGCACCAGGGCACGACCGCGGAACGTGTGCCGGTAGAGCACGTACGCGCCGGGCACGCCGAGCGCGACCGACAGCAGGGTCCCCAAGGACGCCTGCGCGACCGTCAGCCCGATGATCCGCCAGGTCCGCGGGCGAGAGAACACGTCCGCGAACCCGCTGAGGTCCAGGCGCCCGTCGACGACGAACCCCTTTGCGATCATCTCGACCACGGGCCACGCGAAGAACAGCCCGAGGAACACGAGCGGCACCGCGACCGCCAGCGCCCAGAACGCGACGACGCGCGACCGTCCCGACCCCACCGCGGAGGGGGCGTCGGGACGGTCGAGCGTCAGGGTCATCGCGGTCAGCCGATCACCGTGTCCGACCACTCGGTCAGCCACGCCTCACGGTTCTCGGTGATCTCGGCCGGGTCGACGTCGAACGGGTCGGTGGCCAGCGGTGCGAATGCCGCCCACTCCTCGGGGAGCGTCGCGGTCGGGCTCGCGGGGTACATGTACATGGACAGCGGGATGTCGTTCTGGACCTCGTCGGTGCGCAGGAAGTCGAGCAGCTGCTGCGCACCCGTCGGGTTGGCCGCGCCGGCCAGCACGCCCGCGTACTCGGTCTGCCGGAAGCAGGTGTCCAGCAGCGCACCGGTGGTCGGCGCCGTCCCACCCTCGGGCACGGTGTACGGCGGCGACGACGCGTAGGACAGGACGATCGGCCGCGGGCCGTCGGCGCCCCCGCCGGAGAAGTCCGTGTAGTAGGCGTCGGACCAGCCGTCGGCCACCTTGACCCCGTTGTCCCGGAGCGCCGACCAGTATTCCTGCCAGCCGTCCGCACCGAACGCCCCGACGGTGGCCAGCAGGAACGCGAGCCCGGGCGACGACGTCACCGCGTTGGGGACCACGAGCAGGTCCTTGTACTCCGGCTTGGCCAGGTCCTCGAGGGTCACCGGCTCGGCCAGTCCCTTCGCGGCGAACCAGGAGTGGTCCACGTTGATGCACACGTCGCCGTAGTCGATCGGGACCAGCGCGTCCTCGAACACGCCCTCGGCGTCGGTGGTCGTGGGCGCGACGACGCCCTCGTCGACGGCTCGGGACGCGAACGTGTTGTCGATGCCGAACACGATGTCGCCCAGCGGTGCGTCCTTGGTGAGCACGAGCTGGTTGACCAGCGTGCCGCCGTCGCCCGGCTGGACCACGTCGACGGTCAGCCCGGTCTGCTCCTCGAAGTCGGCGAGGATGCCGTCCGAGAGCGCGAACGAGTCGTGCGTGACGAGGGTGACGGTCCCGCCGGACGCGCTGGGGCTCGGCTCGTCGGACCCGATGGCCGAGCAGCCGGCCAGAGCCGCGACAGCGGCGAGAACAAGGAGCGAGTGGATCCTCGCCATGGGTGATGCTCCTCCTCGATAGCAAAAGGAGGGGGTCGCCGCGATCAGCCGGGTGGCCGATCACGAGGACTGAGAAGCCCGACTCCCTACGCCGGTATCAACCGGATCAGGTTCGAGGGTCTGCGGTTCTCCGCACTCTCAGCGTCCAGACCGTTGGGTCCGACGCTCCCCTGTCGTTCGCCCGAGATCCTACGCCGTCTGGAGCAGCGCGAACGCTCGCGCCCGACTACGGTCGTGACCAGACCGTCACCCACCTCGGAGGCTCACTCGTGGACGACAAGCAGACCCAGTCCCTCGTCGCCAAGCTCATCGGCACCGGCGCGGCCCTGGCCGCCGCGTTCGTGGTCCAGCAGGTGCTCGCGCAGGCGTGGAAGGCCAAGACCGGTCACAAGCCGCCGAAGGCCGACGACCAGGGCGACGCCGGGCTCTCCGAGGTCGTCGCGGCCGCCGCGCTCACCGGCGCGCTCGTCGCGATGGCCCGCGTGCTGGCCACCCGCGGGACCGCCCGGTTCACCGCGCGCGTGGACTCGAAGCCGGACCTGAACCCGCTCGACTGAGCTCCGGTGCCACGCTCGGTAGCCGGGTGATCCCGAACTCCCGCAGCACCCGCTTCGCCGCGTACCAGCCGCCGAGGCCGTGCACGCCCGGCCCGGGCGGGGTCGACGCCGAGCACAGGTACACGCCGTCGCGGCCGGAGGAGTACGGGTCCCACCGCCGGGTCGGCCGCGCGAACAGCTGGCGGATGCTCGCGGCGCCCGCGGAGATGTCGCCGTCCACGTAGTTCTGGTTGTGCTCGCTCATCCGCGACGCCGGGGTGCACCGGGACGTGACGACGACGTCGCGGAACCCGGGCGCGTACCGCTCGATGTGCCGGGTCACCGCCTCGGTCACGTCCACGTCCGACCCCGCGGGCACGTGCGCGTAGGTCCACAGCGGGCGCCGACCGTCGACCAGCCGGGTCCCGTCCACCACGGTCGGGTCGCTGACCAGCGTCATCGGCAGGTCGGCGTGCTCGCCGTGGACGACCGCGCCCTCCGCCTGCGCCATCTCCGCCCGCGTGCCCCCCACGTGCACGGTCCCCGCCAGCCCGACCTCCGGCACCGTCCACGGCACCGGCCCGTCGAGGACGAAGTCCACCTTCGCGGCCGCGTTGCCGTACCGGAACGCCTCCAGCGCGGTCCTGGCCCGGGTGGGGAGCCGGTCGCCCAGCACGTCGACCAGCGTCCGCGGGGTGGTGTCGAAGACGTAGCAGTGCGCGGGTGGGAGGTCGGCGAACCGGCGCACCCGGTGGTCGGTGCGGATCGTGCCGTCGTGGGCCTCGAGGTCCTGGCGCAGCGCCGCGACGAGCGCGCCGGAGCCCCCGCGCGGGAGGGGCCAGCCGCCCGCGGCGTGCGCC
>NZ_JBFUHU010000209.1:0-6572 GCF_056402235.1 Cellulomonas sp. P4_B5_2 | reverse complement strand
GCCCGACCCCGCACCCGCGGTCCCGCCCGCGCCGCCGGTCCCGCCTGCGCCGCCGGTCCCGCCCGCGCCACCCGCACCGTCGTACGGACAGCCCCCCGCCGGGCCCCCGCCGGCCCCCGCCTACGGCCAGCCGCCCGCCGGGTACCCCCCGCAGGCGTCCCCGKACGGTCAGCCTGCGCCCGGCGGCTACCCGCCGCCTCCGCCGCCGCCCGGCTACGGCCAGGGGGCCCCGGGTGCCTACCCGCCCCCGGTCGGTGGCTACGGAGCACCCGTCCAGGCCTCTCCGATCGGTGAGGCCTACTCGTACGGCTGGAAGAAGTTCACGCAGCAGGGCGGCCTGTTCATCCTCGCCGCGCTGGTGTGGTTCGTCGCCGCGATCATCCTGCTGTCCATCGTCGGCGCCATCTTCGGTGGCTTCGGGGCGCTCTTCTACCCGGACGGCGACATGTCCGCGGGCATCTCGCTCGGGTTCTCGCTGGGGACGTTCGTGTTCTCCGCCGTGGCCGCGATCGCCGGCTACCTCATCCAGGCGGCGTTCATCCGGGCGGCGCTCGACGTCACCGAGGGTCGGCAGCTGAGCTTCGGCGACTTCTTCAGGATCGTCGAGCCGGGGCCGGTCATCCTCACCGCGCTGATCCTCGCTGTGGTGAACGCGGTGCTCAACGTCGTCCCGTTCTTCGGCGGGCTGATCGCGCTCGCGGTGAACTTCCTGCTGCTGTTCACCTTCTGGTTCGTCATCGACAAGCGCCTGGCGCCGATCGACGCCATGAAGGCCAGCTACCAGCTCGTCACGGCGAACCTGTCGACGACGATCCTGTTCTACCTGCTCAGCATCGCGATCTTCATCGGCGGTGCGATCCTCTGCGGCGTCGGCCTGCTGGTCGCCGTGCCGGTCGTGCTGCTCGCGACGGCGTTCCTGTTCAAGCGCCTGCTCGGGGACCCGATCGCGGCCTGATCGTCTGCACGGGTGCCCGGTCGACCCCTGGTCGGCCGGGCACCGTCATGCCGTGACGAAGTCGATGAGCTCCTCGACGCGGCCCAGCAGGCTCGGCTCCAGGTCGGCGTAGCTGCGCACCGACCGCAGGATCCGCTGCCACGCCCGGGCGACGTCCGCCTGCTCGTCCGCGGGCCAGCCGAGCTCGCGCAGGATCCCGTGCTTCCACTCGGTGCCGCGCTCGATGACTGGCCACGCGGACAGCCCGATGCGCTCGGGTCGGACGGCCTGCCACACGTCGACGTACGGGTGCCCGAGCACGAGGACGGAACCCGCGGGGTGACCGCGGACGGCGTCGGCGGCGATCCGGCTCTCCTTCGACCCGGACACCAGGTGGTCCACCAGCACCCCCACGCGGCGACCGGGGCCGGGGGAGAAGTCACGCAGGGCGTCGGCGAGGTTGTCGACGCCGTCGAGCAGCTCGACCACCACGCCCTCGAGCCGCAGGTCGTCGCCCCAGACCTTCTCCACCAGCTCGGCGTCGTGCTTGCCCTCGACCCAGATCCTGCTGCCGCGGGCCACGCGAGCGCGGGCGTCGTGCACGGCGACGGACCCCGAGGCCGTCCGGGTGGGCTTCGCAGGTGCCGGGGCGCGCACGGGGGCGGTGAGCGCCACGGGCTCGCCGTCGAGCCAGAAGCCGCGACCCAGCGGGAAGGTGCGGGTGCGGCCGCGCCGGTCCTCGAGGACGACGACGTGCTGGCCGCCCGACTTCTCCACCCGGACGACGGCGCCGACCCACCCGGTGGTGACCTCCTCGACGACGAGGCCGGTCTCGGCGGGCTGCGGGCGGCTGGTGCGGGTGGGTCGGTGGTGCGTCGAGCCGGAGCCCCCGAGCACGTCCGAGCCGTAGCGGTCGTCGTTCACCCGGGCAGCCTAGGGGTCTCGGTCACGCCCTCACCGGACGCCGCCCCGTGAGTCTCCCGCCCCCGGCGTAGCATTGGCACTCCTGTGCGGGGAGTGCTACCCCGTGGTGACGACGGAGGAGGCGACATGAGCGAGGACCGGCGGCTGGACGTGCTGCGCGCGATCGTCGAGGACTACGTCGCCACCAAGGAGCCTGTGGGCTCGCGCGCGCTCGTCGAGCGGCACTCGCTCGGCGTCTCGCCCGCGACCATCCGCAACGACATGGCCGCCCTCGAGGAGGGCGGGTACATCGCCCAGCCGCACACGTCGGCCGGCCGGGTGCCGACGGACAAGGGCTACCGGCTGTTCGTCGACCAGCTCTCGACGGTGAAGCCGCTGTCCAGCCCGGAGCGCCGTGCCATCGGCACGTTCCTGGAGAACGCGCAGGACCTCGACGACGTCGTCGACCGGGCCGTGCGGCTCATCGCGCAGCTGACGCACCAGGTCGCCGTGGTGCAGTACCCGTCCCTGCGGCGCTCGGCGCTGCGGCACGTGGAGCTCGTCCCCGTCGGCTCGCGCCACCTGCTCGTCGTGCTCATCACCGACACGGGCCGCGTCGAGCAGCGGACGCTGGAGCTGGTCACGGACCTCGACGAGGCGGTGGTGGCGCGGCTGCGGTCGCGCCTGAACGTGAGCGCGGCCGGGCGTCGGCTGTCCGAGCTGCCGGTGGCGCTGGGCGAGCTGACCGACGCGTTCGCGCCCGCGGACCAGGCGCTCGTCAACGCGGTCGTCGCGGTGCTCGAGGAGACGCTGGCGCAGGAGTCCGAGGAGCGCGTGGTGCTGGCCGGCACCGCCAACCTCGCGCGCGTCGGCAGCACCGACGTGCGCGCGATCGGCCCGGTGCTCGAGGCGCTCGAGGAGCAGGTGGTGCTCCTGCGGCTGCTGTCCGAGATGGCCGAGGACCATGCGACGGTCGCGGTGCGCATCGGCCGCGAGACCCAGCACGACGGGCTGTTCGAGACGAGCTTCGTGACCACCGGCTACGGCGACGAGGGTGGTGGCTCGGTGGCGCGCATCGGCTCGATCGGCCCGCTCCGGATGGACTACCCCGGCACCATGTCCGCGGTCCGCGCGGTGGCCCGGTACCTGACGCGCATCCTCGCGCAATGACGCCCCCGACAACCTGTCCTGACACCTGCCCAGAGACACCTGGAAGCGAGCAGACCCTCCTGTGACCGACTACTACGAGATCCTCGGCGTGCCGCGCGACGCGACGCCGGAGCAGATCAAGAAGGCGTACCGCAAGCTCGCCCGCGAGCACCACCCCGACGTCGCGGGGGCGGACGCCGGCTCCGAGGACACGTTCAAGGACGTCTCCCGCGCGTACGACGTCCTCGGCAACCCCGAGAAGCGTCGCGCCTACGACCTGGGCGGGGACCCGTCGTCCCCCGGCGGCGGCATGGGTGGCGGCTTCGGCTTCCAGGACATCTTCGAGACGTTCTTCGGTGCCGCCACGGGCGCGGCGGCGCAGCGCGGCCCGATCCCGCGGGCCCGCCGGGGTCAGGACGCCCTCGTGCGGCTCGACCTGGACCTCGCCGAGGTCACGTTCGGCGTGCACCGCGAGGTCCCGGTGGACACCGCGGTGATCTGCCCGACCTGCAGCGGGTCGTGCTGCCGTCCGGGCACGTCGCCGCGCACCTGCGAGGTCTGCGGCGGCCGCGGGTCGGTGCAGCGCGTCGCACGCTCGTTCCTCGGCCAGGTCATGACCACGCAGCCCTGCGCCGCGTGCCACGGCTTCGGCACCGTCATCCCCGAGCCGTGCACCGAGTGCTCCGGCGAGGGCCGGGTCCGCTCGCGCCGCACGCTGGCCGTGGACGTGCCCGCCGGCGTGGACACCGGCACGCGGATCAAGCTCACCGGCCAGGGCKAGGTCGGTCCGGCCGGCGGTCCGGCCGGAGACGTCTACCTCGAGGTGCGCGAGCGCAAGCACGACACGTTCGTGCGGCGCGGCGACGACCTGCACGCCACGCTCGAGGTGCCGATGACCGCGGCCGCCCTGGGCACCGTGCTCACCTTGGACACGCTGGACGGTCCGCAGGAGGTCGACCTGCGTCCCGGCACGCAGCCGTCCCAGATCGTCTCGCTCAAGGGTCTCGGCGTCGGTCACCTGCACGCCCCCGGTCGCGGTGACCTGCACGTCCATGTCGAGGTGCACGTGCCGACCGCCATGGACGACGAGCAGGCGGAGCTGCTGCGCCGGCTCGCGACCCTGCGCGGCGAGGAGCGTCCGGAGGCGCGGCTCGCGGCGTCGAGCTCCGGCGTGTTCGCCAAGCTGCGCGACAAGCTCTCCGGTCGGTGAGCGTGACGGCGACGGCCGCGTCATGAGCGCGCCCGTGTTCCTGGCCGAGCCCGGCTCGCTCGACGCCGTGACCGACGGCGCGACGTACCTGCTCGATGGCACCGAGGGCCGCCACGCCGGGGTCGTGCAGCGCCGCAGCCCGGGGGAGCGGGTCGACGTGGTGGACGGTTCCGGCGTCCGGCTCGTCGGGGTGGTCGGCGAGGTGACTTCCGAGGGCGTGCTCGTGCACGTGCAGCAGCGCGTCGTCGAGCCGGCACCCGCCGTGGCGCTGGTGCTCGTGCAGGCCCTCGCCAAGGGGGACCGCGACGAGATGGCCATCGAGGCGGCCACCGAGGTCGGTGTGGACGTCGTGGTGCCGTGGCAGGCGGAGCGGTCGATCGTCGTCTGGCGCGGCGAGCGTGCGGCGAAGAGCCGGGCCCGGTGGCTGGGCACCGTCAGGGCCGCCGCGAAGCAGTCGCGACGGGCGTGGGTGCCCGCGGTGGAGGCCGCGCTCGACGGGCGGGGGCTGGTCGAGCGGGTGCGTGCTGCGGTCGCGGCCGGCGGGGTGGTGCTCGTGCTGCACGAGGAGGCGACGGAGCCGATCGCCGCGACGACGCTGCCCGACGCGGGCGAGTGCCTGGTCGTGGTCGGCCCCGAGGGCGGCATCGGCGACGGAGAGCTCGGCCGCCTGGTCGACGCCGGAGCACGCGCCGTGCGGCTGGGGCCGCACGTGCTGCGCACCTCGACGGCCGGCCCGGTCGCGCTCGCGCTGCTGGCCGAACGACTGGGTCGCTGGAGCTGATCCGCTCGTCGCGGGGAATGCTGTGGGCACAGCCTCGTAGACTGGGGGACGTTCTTCGAACCCGCACCGACCTAAGGAGCGCACGGCGCCCGCCGAGCACATGGCCGAGTCCACATCCGCAGCGCGTTCCTCCGGCGCACCCGCGCGCGTCGAGCACCGGATCAGCGTCCCCTCCGAGGYCTCGATGGTCGAGCTGCTCGGACTCCGTGACGAGGTGCTGCGCACCATCGAGTCCGGGTTCACCACCGTCGACATCCACGTGCGCGGCAACGAGGTGACGCTTGCCGGCCCGGTCGGTGACGTGGCCCTGGTGTCGCGGCTCGTCGACGAGCTGGTGGAGATGGCGGCGGGTGGCACGCCGCTCACCCCCGACGTCGTGACGCGCTCGGTCGCCATGCTCACCGCGGCGTCGGCTGCCCGCCCGGCGGACGTGCTGTCGTTCAACATCCTCACCGGCCGCGGCCGGACCATCCGCGCCAAGACCTCGGGGCAGAAGGACTACGTCGACGCGATCGACCGGCACACCGTGACGTTCGGCATCGGACCGGCGGGCACCGGCAAGACGTACCTCGCCATGGCCAAGGCCGTGCAGGCCCTGCAGGACCGCAAGGTGCACCGCATCATCCTCACCCGACCTGCCGTCGAGGCGGGCGAGCGCCTGGGATTCCTGCCGGGGAGCCTGTCGGACAAGATCGACCCGTACCTGCGCCCGCTGTACGACGCGCTGCACGACATGGTGGACGCCGAGTCCATCCCGCGGCTCATGGAGGCCGGGACCATCGAGGTGGCTCCGCTGGCGTACATGCGCGGGCGCACCCTGAACGACGCGTTCATCATCCTCGACGAGGCGCAGAACACCTCGGTCGAGCAGATGAAGATGTTCCTCACGCGGCTCGGGTTCGGGTCCAAGGTCGTCGTCACCGGGGACATCACGCAGGTCGACCTGCCGTCGTCGCAGACGTCCGGTCTGCGCGTCGTCGAGCAGATCCTCTCCGGGGTCGAGGACGTCTCGTTCTGCCGGCTGACGTCGTCGGACGTGGTCCGGCACCGCCTGGTCAGCGACATCATCGACGCGTACGCGCGCTGGGACAGGAGCTGAGGCGGCCGTGAGCGTCGAGGTGAACAACGAGTCCGGGTACGACGTCGACGAGGCGGAGTTCGCCGCTCTGGCGCGGTACGTGCTCGACGAGATGCACGTGCACCCGCAGACGGATGTGTCGATCCTGCTGGTCGGCACCGACGTGATGACGGACCTGCACGTCAAGTGGATGGACGAGCCCGGGCCCACGGACGTGCTGTCGTTCCCCATGGACGAGCTCCGACCCGGCCGCGAGGGCGACCCGACGCCCGCGGGCCTGCTCGGCGACGTCGTCCTGTGCCCGGAGGTCGCGGCGCAGCAGGCGCGCGCGGCGGGCCACTCGACCGCGGAGGAGCTGCTGCTCCTGACCACGCACGGGATCCTGCACCTGCTCGGGTACGACCACGCGGAGCCGGAGGAGGAGAAGGAGATGTTCGCGCTCCAGCGCCGGCTGCTGCTGACGTTCCTGGCGTCGCGATGACGGACATCCCCGCCGCGCTCCTCGTGGTCGTGGCCG
>NZ_JBFUHU010000208.1:6623-10929 GCF_056402235.1 Cellulomonas sp. P4_B5_2 | reverse complement strand
GCTCCACCGGAGCCGCACCCACGAGCTGAGGGGCTACGCGAGCCGCCAGACCTGGACGCCCGGTCCGTCCGCGGGCAGCATGAGCGCACCGTCGACGAGGGGCAGGTCGGCGTCGCCGTACAGGTTCTGCGCGGCCGACCCGGCGTCGAGGAGGTGACCGGGCAGCGCGGCACCCGCCCAGGGCGCCCGCGCGAGGAGCACGAGGACTCGCTCGTCGGCGGTCTCGCGCAGGAACGCCACCGCGTCGTCCGTGACCACCGCCCAGCGCAGGCCGCCCGTGCGCAGGGCGCCCGAGGAGCGGCGCAGCGCGGCGAGACGCCGGTAGGTGTCGAACGTCGCGGCGTCCCAGCGCGGGCCACCGCCGGCGTCGATGTCGTCCCACGGCATGCTGGCGCGGGCCTGCTCCCCGTTGGACCCGGTCAGGCCGCCCTCGTCGCCCGCGAACACCACGGGGGTGCCCGGGTAGGTGAAGAGCATGGCCGCAGCCACCTCGACGCGCTCCCGGGTACCGACGACCGTGCGCAGCCGTGCGGTGTCGTGCGACGCCAGCATGTTCCACTGGTGCCGCGTGACCGACCAGGGAACGGCCGCGTCGAAGTCCCGCATCGAGTCGACCATGGTGCGCCCGCCGCGGCGGGGCACGGGGACCGGCAACCCGATGAACGGCAGGCTGCTGTCCGGCTCCACGAGCCAGGACCACACGGGGCGCGTGAACGCCGAGTAGTTCATGTTCACGTGCCAGCCGCCGACGCCCATGTCCGAGCTGGCGTCGTGGAAGTGCTCCGAGACGAGGACGGCGTCGGGGTTGTGCGCGCGCATCGTGGCCCGGATCATCCGGGCGACCTCGTGGGTCTGGTCCTGGCTGCCGTAGCGGCCGGTCATGTTGGCGACGTCGATCCGCCAGCCGTCGAGGCCGAACGGCTCGCGCATCCACCGGGCGATCACCGAGTCGGGACCGTCGACCATCCGCGCCGCGAGCCCGGGGGCGGACCAGTCGAGCTTCGGCAAGGAGGCGTGCTCGAGCCAGCCGACGTACCCCGGCTCCTCGTCGGTCCGGTAGTAGAACCGGGCCTCCTCGCTCGTCGGATCGGCCTGGGCGCGGACGAACCACTCGTGCCCGGCGCCGGTGTGGTTGGTGGTGAGGTCGCCGACCAGCCGCATCCCGCGCCCGTGCAGGGCGGCGGACAGGGACGCGAGCGCGGCGTCGCCGCCGAGGAGCGGGTCGACGTGGTCGAACGTGCTGGCGTCGTAGCGGTGGTTGGACCGGGCCGGGAAGACGGGCGTCAGGTACAGGGTGTCGACGCCGAGGCGCTGCAGGTGGTCCAGCCGCGACTCGATCCCCGGCAGGTCGCCACCGAACCACTGCGCCGACGTGTCCCGGCCGAGGGCGGCCGGCTCCGTGCCCCAGGGCACCGGACGCGCCCAGTCCGGTGCCGGGCCGACTGGCGCGCCGTGGTGCCCGGTGGAGCGGGCGAACCGGTCCGGGAACACCTGGTAGACCGTCGCTGAGTCGAGCCACGCGGGTGCGGGGTCGTGCACGGTGAGGCGGAAGTCACCGGCGTCGGGGATGTCGCGCCGGTGCGTCCCGCGGCCGTTGAGCCACCGGTAGCCGCCCGGCTCGTCGAGCAGGAACCGGTAGCTGGTGAGCGGGTTGTGCACCAGGACGTCGGCGACGTACCAGCGCTCGTGCTCGGTGACCCGGTCGAGCCGCGCCTGCTCCAGCCGAGGCTCCCCGTCCCGCACCGTGCGCAGCCACACCGCGCGCTCGGCGTTCTCGGCAGGGACGCGCACCCGGACGGGCACCCGCTCACCGAGGGCGGCCCCGGGCGGCGCGTAGAGCGGCGAGCCGTCGTGGTGGGGAACGCCGAGCAGGTGCACCGACGTCACCCCTTGACCGAGCCTGCCGTCAGGCCGGCGACGATGTACTTCTGCAGGAACAAGAACAGCAGGATCACGGGGATCGCCGCGAGCACGGCACCGGCGGCGAACAGGCCCCAGCGCGCGGTGCGCTCGTCGGCCGCCCAGAAGTAGAGCCCGACGGCGAGCGTGAACTCCTCGGGCCGCTGCAGGACCACCTTCGCGACGATGAACTCACCGAACGTCCCGATGAACGACAGCAGCCCGACGACGGCGAGGATCGGCGCGACCAGCCGCAGGATGATCGTCCAGAAGATCTGCGCGTGCGTGGCGCCGTCGATCTTGGCCGCCTCGTCCAGCTCCCGCGGCACCGTGTTGAAGAAGCCGTACATGAGGAACGTGTTCACCCCGAGCGCGCCGCCCAGGTACACCGCGATGAGGCCGAACCGGCTGTTCAGCCCGAGGACGGGAAACACGTCTCCGATCGAGAGCAGCAGCAGGAAGATCGCGACGAACGCGAGCATCTGCGGGAAGATCTGGACGATCAGCAGGCCGGTGAGGCTGGAGCGTCGGCCCTGGAACCGGAACCGCGAGAAGGCGTACGCCGCCGCCCCTCCCATGAGCACCGTGCCCACGGCGGTGACCGAGCTGACGACGAGGGAGTTGACGAACCAGCTCCCGTACCCCCGGCCCCACAGGTCGCGGTAGTTCTCCAGGTCGATCGTGCGGAAGAGCTGGTTCGACCCGGTCAGCGTGCCGCCCGGGTTCAGGGACGCCGACAGGACATAGAGGAGCGGCAGGATGCAGGCCGCGATCGTCACGATGGYGACGACGTGCCGCCAGCCGACCTCGAGCCACCAGCGCCGCCCACGCAGCTGCAGGTCACGCTGCACGGAGGTGTCAGCCATCTCAGATCTCCTCGAGGGTGCGGGTGCGGCGGAAGCCGAGCCAGGCGATGAGGCCGACGACCAGGAAGATCAGGATCGACAGCGCGCTCGCCAGGCCGTACTGCTTGGTGCCGCTCTCGAAGGCCACGGAGTAGACCATCGTGATGAGGATGTCGGTGTGGCCCACCACGACCGGTGTCCCGACGAAGTTGGGGCCGCCGCCGGTCAGCATGTAGATCAGCGTGAAGTTGTTGAAGTTGAACGCGAACGAGGAGATCAGCAGCGGCGCCACCGAGATCATGAGCAGCGGCAGCGTCATGGAGCGCAGGATGCGCAGCTTGCCGGCACCGTCGATGCGCGCGGCCTCGATGGTGTCCTCCGGGATCGACTGCAGCGCGCCGGTGCAGACCAGGAACATGTACGGGAAGCCCAGCCAGAGGTTGACCATGAGGATCGACACCTTGGCCAGCCACGGATCCGTGAGCCACGGGACGTCCGCACCCCCGAGCAGGACCTCGTTGACGTAGCCGAACTTCGGGTTGAGCATGCCCTTCCAGACGAGCGCGGAGAGGAACCCCGGGAAGGCGTACGGGAGGATCAGCAGTGACCGGTAGACCTTCCGGCCGCGGACCCGCGGGTCGTTGAACACGATCGCCAGGAACAGCCCGAGGGCGAACGTGGTGGCCACCGACAACGCGGCGAACACGAACGTCCAGGCGGTGATCTGAAGGAACGGCCCGGTCAGCCGGGGGTCGTTGAAGACGCGCGTGAAGTTGTCGAAACCGACACTGACCCGCCAGCCCGGGGTGAGCCGGTCGCCGTCCTCCGAGACGAAGTTGCCGGAGTCCGACGGGGTGTACGTCTCGCCGGTCGCCGAGTCGGTGAACGTGTCGGTCTCGGGGTCGTACACCAGCGTCGGCTGGTAGACGTAGCCGGTCGAGCCGTCCTGGGTGCGCACCGACCCGTCGGCGGAGTCGTCGGAGAGCGGGACGCGCAGGGCGGTGATCGCCTCCTGGTCCTCGGCGATCCCGGCGAACCCGAGGACCTCCCAGCCGGGGACAGCGGTGGCCCGGTCACCGTCGACCGAGGCGCCGTCGACGGGCGCGAAGGGCTCCTCGGCCGTGCCGACCTCCACCTCGCCGTCCTGCACGATGGCGAAGCCGAGCTCGTCGCCGCTGCGCACCACGGTCACCGGCAGCGTCGGGGAGCCCTCGACGCGGGTCTCGGTCTGGATCGCGATCGACTCGATCGCGTCGGACTTGGTCGAGTTGTGGCCGTCGCCGTAGTTCGTGAACGCCACGTAGCCGGTGTAGGCCATGACGAACAGCTGGTAGACCAGCAGGAAGAGCAGTCCCGGGATCAGGTACTTCCCGGGGACGGCGCGGCGCGAGAAGTAGACCCAGTTGACGACGACGAGCGCCACGGCGAGGAACGCGACGATGCCCCACGACTCCACGGCCAGGGCGGTCAGGATGCCGTAGACGCCGAGCGCGTCGACCAATGCGACGAGCACGAGCTTGGCGACGAAGCCGGCCGAGAAGTTCCGGGCGTGGGAGCCGTGG
>NZ_JBFUHU010000208.1:0-6616 GCF_056402235.1 Cellulomonas sp. P4_B5_2 | reverse complement strand
CCNGGACGCCGGGTTCCTCCGGAGGGGCGGGGGGCGCCACGGTCTGCTGGTCGGTCATGCGGGTCCTCCGGGACGCGGGTCACTGCTGCAGGGATCGCCGCGACGGTGCGGCGAGGGCAAGGACATCCCGCCGGGCGGCTGCGCGCCACCCGACGGGACGTCCTGGACCGTCAGACCTTGTCGACGGCGTCCTGGATGTTGGTCACCATCGTGTTCCAGGCACCGGCAGGCTCGGCCTGGCCGCTGATGATCTGCGCCTCGGTGGCGCCCCAGAAGGCCCACACGGTGCTCATGGCCGGGATGGCCGGCATGGGAGCGCCGGTCGAGCCGGCCTCGTTGAAGCCCTTGAGGATCGGGTCCTCGACCTTGGCGGCGGAGGCGGCGTTGGCCGGCATGCGGCCACCCTCTGCGAACAGCATGTCCTGAGCGGCCTCTGTGGTCAGGTAGTTCACGACGAGCTCGTTGGCGAGGACCGGGTTCTCCGACTTGGCCGAGATGAACACGCCCTGGACCCCGACGAACGGCTGGGCGGGCTGGCCGCCGGCGCTCGGGACGGGGAGCACGGAGATGTCCATGCCCGCCTCGGCGAACGCCGAGGTGTTCCACGGGCCGGTGATCATGTACGGCGCCTGGCCGTCGAGGAACGCCTGCTTGGCCTTGTCGCCGTCGATCGCGAGGTCGAGCACCTTGTCGGTGCCCAGCTTGGCCAGGTACGCGGCGAACGCGTCACCGGCGGGGCCGCCGAGCGCGAGGGTGTCGGTGTAGGAGCCGTCGGCCGACTGCTCGAACACCGGGGCGCCGAACGAGGTCTGCAGCGGGTACAGGTGGTACGGGTCGGACGCCTCGCCCTGCTGGATCAGCACGGAGAACGGGGTGCCCGTGCCCTTGGCCTGGGCGATCAGCTCGTCGAACGTGGTCGCGGTGGTCTCCGTGAGGAGCGCGTTGTTGCGGACCAGCGCGATGTTCTCGATGGAGATCGGCGTGCCGTAGATCTTGCCGTCGTAGGTGACGCCGGCGATGGCGGAGTCGGAGAAGTCCGCCGCCTTGTCGCCCAGCTCGATCGGAGCCACGACGCCGTTGTTGACCCACTCGCCGAGACCGTCGTGCGCGGAGACGATGATGTCCGGGCCCTCGCCCGTCGGGACCTGCGCGACGAAGTCCTTGCCGATGTCGCCCGAGGCCTTCTGCACGAGCTCGACCTCGACGCCGGTCTCCTCGGTGAAGGCGGCGACGACCGGCTCCATCTCGTTGATGCGGGTGTCGTCCACCCACATCGTCAGCGTGCCGGAGGCCGTCGCCTCGGTACCGGCGCTGGTCTCCGTGTCAGCCGGGTCGCCCGACCCGGAGCAGGCGGCGAGGGCGAGCGTGATGCCCAGGGCCGCAGCGGTGAGGGGGATGCTCCGTCGCATCGTGAGTCTCCTAGATCGTGAGAATGCCGCTCGGCAGATCCCGACGATCGACCGGCGCTGGCGTGATGCCGTGACGGTAACCTCGTTGTCTCATCGGCTGCAAGTCGTTACGGTAAGTTGCAGCGAACCGTTGCAGAAGCGTGACTCGGGGACGACCCCGTGACTTCTCGCGTCGGTTGCGACCCGGACAAAGGAGTGACGTGGCCCCCAGCGTGCCCATCGTGCGTACCCGTCTGACGGATCTGGCCGAGCAGGCCGGCGTCAGCACGGCCACGGTGTCCCGGGTCCTGAACGGCAAGCACGGCGTGTCCGCCCARGCACGCCAAGCYGTSCTGGCCGCCCTGGACGTCCTGGGCTACGAACGACCCGAGAAGCTGCGCACCCGCTCCGCCGGCCTGGTCGGCCTCGTGGTCCCCGAGCTGTCCAACCCCGTCTTCCCCGCCTTCGCCCAGGTCATCGAGACCATGCTCACCGAACGCGGCTACACCCCCCTGCTGTGCACCCAGTCCCCCGGCGGCACCACCGAGGACCAGTACGTCGAGATGCTCCTGGAGCACAACGTCGACGGCATCGTGTTCGTCTCCGGCCTGCACGCCGACACCTCCACGAGCAAGGAGCGCTACCACCGGCTACGCAGCAGCGGCATGCCGATCGTGCTGGTCAACGGGCATGCCGAGGGCGTCGACGCACCGTCGGTGTCGACCGACGACTCCGCGGCGCTCGACCTCGCCTTCCGCCACCTCGTGTCGCTCGGCCACCGCTCGATCGGCCTGGCCATCGGCCCGGAGCGGTTCGTGCCGGCCGCCCGCAAACGGGTGGAGTTCGCCGCGAACCTGCAGCGCCACCTGGGCATCACCAACCCCGACCCCCACGTCGTCACCACGCTGTTCACGGTGGAGGGCGGTCAAGCCGCCGCCCTGGAGCTCATCGACTCCGGCCACACCGCCATCATCTGCGGCTCCGACCTCATGGCCCTGGGCGCCATCCGCGGAGCCCGCTCCCGCGGACTGACCGTGCCCGGCGACCTGTCCGTCGTCGGCTTCGACGACTCCCCCCTGATCGCGTTCACCGACCCACCCCTGACCACCGTGCGCCAGCCCGTCCTGGCCATGGGCCACGCCGCCGTCGCCGCCCTGGTCGCCGAGATCACCGGCACCCCCGCCTCCCGCACCGAGCTCAAGTTCCACCCCGAACTCATCGTCCGCGGCTCCACCGGAGCCGCACCCACCGGCTCTTCAACCACTGGCTCATCAACCACCCTGACCTCGGTCGCTGTGACCGCTGAGGCTCCCGCCGTAGTCTGATCAGATCCTCTGATCGGCAACGGCGCCTCCCCCTGTGAACACCCCGAAGTGAGGCATGCCCGCATGACGACGATCGACACCCGACCCCTGCGCACCCTGGTGCACACCGCCGGATCGCCCGACGGCGAGTGGTGGCGGGATGCCGTGATCTACCAGGTCTACCCGCGCTCGTTCGCGGACGCGTCCGGCGACGGCATCGGCGACCTGCCCGGTATCACCTCGCGCCTGGACCACCTCGCCGAGCTCGGGGTGGACGCCGTCTGGCTGTCGCCGTTCTACCGGTCCCCGCAGGCTGACGCCGGCTACGACGTCGCCGACTACCGCGACGTGGACCCGCTGTTCGGCACGCTCGACGACTTCGACGCCATGCTCGAGCGCGCGCACCGCCTCGGCCTGCGCGTGATCGTCGACCTGGTGCCCAACCACACCTCCGACGAGCACGTGTGGTTCCAGGCCGCGCTCGCCGCCGGACCGGGCTCCCCGGAGCGCGCCCGGTACCTGTTCCGCGACGGACGGGGCGTGGACGGGTCCGAGCCGCCCAACAACTGGCAGTCGATCTTCGGCGGACCGGCCTGGACGCGGACCACCGACCCCGACGGCACCCCCGGCGAGTGGTACCTGCACCTGTTCGACTCGCGGCAGCCGGACCTCGACTGGGGGCACCCCGAGGTCCGCTCCGAGTTCGAGGACGTGCTGCGGTTCTGGCTCGACCGCGGGGTGGACGGCTTCCGTATCGACGTCGCGCACGGCATGGTCAAGGCCCCCGGGCTGCCCGACTGGGACGGCCACGTGTCGATGATCGAAGGGTCTGACGACACGGAGGCGGTGTCGGGCTCCGGCAACCAGGGCCCGATGTTCGACCAGGACGGCGTGCACGACATCTACCGCGCCTGGAACAAGGTGCTCGCCGAGTACCCCGGCGACCGCGCGCTCGTCGCCGAGGCCTGGGTGGAGCCGCTGTCCCGGCTGACCCGCTACGTGCGGCCCGACGAGATGCAGCAGGCCTTCAACTTCGCGTTCCTGGCCACGCACTGGGACGCCCCGGCGCTGCGCACGGTCGTCGAGGCCTCGTACCGCGCGTCCGACGCGGTCGGCGCGCCGACGACCTGGGTCCTGTCCAACCACGACGTCGTCCGCCACGCGTCGCGCCTCGGACTGGCCGAGCCGGGCTCGCGCCCCAACGGCATCGGGCACGGCGACGAGCAGCCCGACCACACCCTCGGCCTGCGCCGGGCCCGCGCGGCCTCGCTGCTCATGCTCGGGCTGCCCGGCTCGGCGTATCTGTACCAGGGCGAGGAGCTCGGCCTGCCGGACCACACCTCGCTCGACGACGACCTGCGCCAGGACCCGGCGTTCTTCCGGACCGGCGGCGCCGAGCGCGGCCGCGACGGCTGTCGCGTGCCGCTGCCGTGGGCGTCGGACGCCGACGGCTTCGGGTTCTCCCCGACCGGCGTCACCTGGCTCCCGCAGCCTGCGGAGTGGGCGTCGTACGCGCTCGACGCCCAGCGCGGCGTCCCCGGGTCGACGTACGAGACCTACCGCTCGGCGCTCCAGCTGCGCCGGGAGTCGGGCCTCGGCTCCGGGGGCATGGAGTGGCTGCACGGCCTCGGCGACGACGTGATCGCGTTCGTCAACCGGGACGTGCTGGTCGTCGCCAACCTCGGCACCGAGCCCGTCGTCCTGCCCGCGGGCGCGGACGTGCTGCTGGCGTCGGTCGACCATGCGGTGGACGGGGACGGCACCGTGCTCGTCCCGTCCGACGCGACCGTCTGGGCGCGCTTCGCGGTCTGATCAGCCCGGGACGGCCCCGCTCCGGCGGGGCCGTTCTGCGTCTCAGGGCCGGGAGCTCACGTCCCACGCCTGCGCGGTCCGCGGCGGGACGTTCACGGTGAGGCTGCCGTCCTGCACCGACGACGAGGCACAGTCCCCTGCCGCCAGGACGTCGCAGTAGTCGCCGTCCGGCAGGCTCGTCGGCAGCTCGGCGCGCAGCTCGTCGTCCCCGGAGTTGACGACGACGAACCCGAGCTCACCGCGGCCGAACGCCACGGCGTGGCCCTCGGACCAGACGTCGACCCGGGGTGAGTCTCCGACGACGGAGCGCCACCCGACCATGCCGGCGATCGCGGGCCAGCGGTGCTGGCACACCCAGTCGCCGTCCGCGAGCTCGGCGCCGGGACCCGGAGCGGGGCCGCACGACGCGTCGAGCACCGCGCCCTCGGCATCCTGCGCAGGTCCGGCGTCACGGTCCGAGAACGCGTACCCGGTGTAGACCGCGGGCGTGCCGTACGTGCCGGCGAGCATGAGCACGTTGGCCAGCGCGTAGTCCTCGGCGTCGGCGTAGCTGAGCGTCGAGCCGTTGCGCTCGGTGTCGTGGTTGTCCACGAAGATCACCGCGTCGTCGGACGGCACGTACCCGGACGCGGTGCCCAGGTCGAGGGCCCGCCCGGGCGAGCTCGCCAGCACGCCCTGCACGTCCTTGCCCCACGCGAACTCGTAGACCGAGCCGTTGGCCAGGTACTGCTCGGGCGTGATCGGCTCACCGCTGCCGCGGATGACCTCCTGGGCGATGCCCGTCCCCTCGGGCAGCGCCGCGACGATCGCGGCGACGTCCTGCGCCGGCATGTGCTTCGCGGCGTCGATGCGGAAGCCGTCGACGCCGAGCGAGAGCAGGTCCTGCAGGTACGCGGTGACCGCCGACCGCACGTGGTCGGTCTCCGTGGCGAGGTCGGCCAGGTTGACCAGCTCGCAGGTCTGCACCTGGGTGGCGTCCTGGTAGACGGCGATGTCGTCGTTGGCGGTCAGGCCGCAGTGGTGGAAGTCGGCGTCGGTGTAGAGGCCGGGGTAGTCGTAGTGCGTGTACGACGATCCCGCCCAGCCCGTGCCGGGCGTCTCCTGCCCGGTCATGTGGTTGACCACCGCGTCGGCCCACACGTCCACGCCGGCGTCGTGGCAGGTCTCCACCATGGCGGTGTACTCCTCGCGGGTGCCGAGACGCGACTCCACCCGGTAGCTCACGGGCTGGTAGGCGGTCCACCACTCCTCGCCGACGATGTGCTCCTGCGGCGGGCTGGTGAGCACCCACCCGTAGCCGGCCGGGCCGAGGCTGTCGGTGCACTCGGTCGCGATGGCGTCCCAGGTCCACTGGAACAGCTGGACGCCGACGTCGCGCGTCCTTTCCGCTGCGGGCTCCGGCGGCCCGCTGCACCCGGCCAGGAGCAGCAGGGCGCCGAGCAGGGCGGTCGCGCGGGCGGGCAGGTGCGTCATCGTCACCACCGGGTGCGGGCCGCAACTCGTTGCAGCAACTTGCAGGTCGGCACACCCTAACGCCCCTAGGGTGGGCGGCGTGCCTCGCGTCCTGGTCAACGGCCCCGCGTCCTGGAACACCCTCGTCCGGCTCCCGTCGCTCCCGGAACCGCGGTCGCAGACGCTCTTCGCGAGCGGCCACCACGACGGGCTCGGCGGCACGTCGGCCGGCAAGGCGCTCACGCTCGCGGCGCTGGGTGTCGACGTCACCCTGCGGACCGCGCTCGGCGACGACCGAGAGGGCGGTCTGGTCCGCGAGGCGCTCGCGCAGCCCCGGCTGTCGCTGGTCGTGCAGCCCGTCGAGCGGACCGAGCGGCACGTGAACCTCATGGCCGACGACGGCTCACGCGTCTCGCTCTACCTCGAGCTGCCGGCGCCCGTGCCGGGGTCTGTCCCCTCCCTCGACGGGCTCGATGCGGCCGTGCTCGACCTGGCCGACCACAGCCGCCCGCTGCTCGCGGCCGCGCGCGCCGTCGGCGTCCCCGTCTGGTGCGACGTGCACGACGACGACGGCGTGGGCGACTACCCGCGGGAGTTCGTCGCGGCCGCGGACGTGCTGCTGGTGAGTGCCGCGCGGCGGCCCGACCCCCGCGCCTACCT
>NZ_JBFUHU010000207.1:0-6635 GCF_056402235.1 Cellulomonas sp. P4_B5_2 | reverse complement strand
CGCCGGGCGCCGCGTCGCCCCGGGGCGAGCCGTCTGGGTACACCCGGGAGGTGCGGAGCTGTGCCAGGTCGTCCTCCCCGGCCGACCGACCGGGCCCGGCCGGTCCGCGGCTCCGCCGGACCGCTCGGCGGTGCTCGTGCGCTCCCTGCCCGGGCGGGCGGTCCTGCCGGCGGGCCCGGGCGCCGGTGCCGGGCTCATCGTGCCGCTCGGGCCGGGCGGTGACGACGGCGGAACCGTGCGGGTCGATCTCGCGGAGGGGCTCCTCGTCGCGGGGCCGCCGGGCTCGGGCCGCAGCACCGTCCTGACCGTCGTCGCGCGGAGCCTGGTGCGAGCGGGCGTGGAGGTGATCCGCCTGGTGGACCCCTCCGCGGGTCCTCCACCCGAGCTGCCCGGGGTCCGGGACGTCGGTCCGGCAGACGTGCGCACGACGTGCGAGCGGACCGGTGCGCCTGTGCTCCTGGTCGACGACCTGGACGAGCTGGAGCGCACCCACCCCGAGCTGTTCGGCGCGCTACCGCCTGCACGCCTCGTCGCGACCGTGACCTCGGCATCCGCCGTGCAGGCCTTCCGCGGCAGCATCCCCGCCCTCCTGCGACGCCGCCGGGCTCTCGTGCTGGACGCACACGACCAGGCGTCGGCGGAGCTGGTGGGCCCCCGCGCCCCGTGGTGCGTCGACCCGCTCCACCGGCCCGCCGGGCGGGGCGTGCTGCTCCGCGGACGGGACGCGACCGTCGTGCAGGTCTACTCCGTCGGCCCCGAGCGGCAGTGACGACGGTCGAGGATCAGGGGGCCGGGCTCGTCAGCCAACGCCGGGCGGGATCGCGCAGTCGGCCCACGTACAGCGGGTCCACCGACGGCCGCTGGTACGCCCCGCCGCGCAGCGCGGCGTACTGCTCGGCCCAGAGCGCGTGCTTGGCGCCGGGCGACGTCGACGCACCGCCGTGCACCTGGTGGAAGGAGCCCTCACCGAGCAGGACGACGAGCTGGGCTCCGGCTCCGGTGACGAGGCGGGTGAAGAGGTCCAGACTCACCAGCCCACCGCCGGGCAGGTCGAACCGCTCGTCGCAGCCACCGACCTCCTCCCACAGCCCCCGCGACACCGACAGGAAGCACGACTCGTTGGTGGTGCCGAGCATCCCGTCCGGGTTCGCGCCGGCGAGCGCGGCGACGTCGAAGAGTCGGTAGCCGTCCGAGGGCCAGTCCACCGAGTCGAGCAGCGCGTCCTCGGCTGCCGCGCCGTACCCGTCGGCGATCGACAGCGACTGGTGACGGGGACCCAGGTGCCAGGCCATCGGCGTCACCAGCGCACGGGGCGCGAGCCGATGGGCCTGGACGGTCAGCGCGGCGACCCCGGGGGTGACCATCCGGGCGCCGTCGAGGATCACCGCGACGTGCGACCCCCGGGTCAGGGAGACGCCGAGGTTCGCGGCGTGCGCGGGTGACGCCGGGGCGTCGTCGATCCGGTGCAGCCGGAACTCGTCGCCGAACGAGCGCACCATCGCGGCCGAGAGCGGCTCGGGCGACCCGTTGTCGACGACCACCACCTCGGTCACCAGACCGTCCAGCCCGGTCTGGTAGCTCCGGGACAGCGACGCGAGCGTCCGCGGGATCTCCCGGGCCATGTCGTACCCGACGACGACGATGGACAGGTCGGGGCGAGGGCGGTGGAGAAGGCGCACGGGCCCGAGCCTATCGACGCGCCCGTCGGGCTCGTGCCGTGCCCGCGAGGCTACTCGGCCGAGGGTCGGGCCTGAGTGGTCACCGCGACGACCTGCGGCAGCAGGAGCCCGACTCCGACCGCGGCTGCGACGACGAGCACGAGGACCGCCCAGGCGGTCGGCTCCGCACCGAGCCAGCCGATCGCGAGGACGACCAGCAGGATCTGCCACATGATCACGGGCGAGCGCGCCCAGCGCCGACCGCGCCAGAGGCCGCGCGCGGCCAGCAGGAGCAGCAGTGCGATCCCGGCACCGAACGCCGCGAGGAACAGGCTCGCCCCGGGCATGGTCGCGGTGCCGCGCAGGACGTCGACCGTCCACGCCACGCCCAGCCCGAGGAAGGCAGCGGCCTCCAGGGTCAGCAGGAGGCACACGACGAGCAGGGCGACGGGGCGGCGGTCGGTCACGTGGACGAGCCTAGGCACGTCCTCGGTGCGAAGCCGCCCGCACCTGCGCTGACCTGCATCGACGCGACGAATCGTGCATTACCACGTCTGGAGCGTGTCTCACACCACGACGTGACGCTGATCACCGCCGACGACCGGCGCGCCGACCTGGACTTTCGTCCTACACCTGCCCTCACCTGCAGCAATACGCGGGACGGCTCGCTACACAGGCCACCCACAGGTGTGACGAACGCCTCAGCCGTTATGGACATGAAACCTTCCCGTAACTCTTGTGGACTTGCCATACCGGTGCGAGCCTTGACGTAGCAAGTCATCCCACCCCCGATCTCATGTTCAGACTCGCGCGCCCTGACCCAGGGTGCCGTCTCGACGTGTGCCTAGGAGAGAACCCATGGATTGGCGCCACCGCGCAGCGTGTCTCGACGAGGACCCGGAGCTGTTCTTCCCCATCGGCAACACCGGCCCCGCGTTGCTCCAGATCGACGAGGCGAAGGCCGTCTGCCGCCGCTGCCCCGTCGTCGACACCTGCCTCAAGTGGGCGATCGAGACCGGCCAGGACGCGGGCGTCTGGGGCGGGCTCTCCGAGGACGAGCGCCGCGCGCTCAAGCGCCGCACGGCCCGCCAGCGCCGCGCCGGCTGACCTCTCGACACACCGCTCCGGCCCCGTCGCGCACACCGCGCGGCGGGGTCGAGCCGCGTCCGGGCTCGACGGTCAGATCAGCGCCGCCGTCAGAACAGCGCCGCCCGTCAGATCAGCGACGCCGTCAGAACAGCGCCGCCGTCAGATCAGCGCTGCGACGTCGCGCGGACCGCGCAGCCGAGCCTCGATGACCACCGAGGTGCCGCCACCCTCGCGGCTCGACCACTCGATGGTCCCGCGCATCTCGTTGGTCACGAGCGTCGAGACGATCTGCGTCCCGAGCCCGGTGCCGGCGCCGCGGTCGGCCGGCAGGCCGGAGCCGTCGTCGGCCACCTCGACGCGCAGGGTGTCGTCCTGGCGCTGCACCAGGACCTCCACGGTCCCCGACTCCCGCCCCTCGAACCCGTGCTCGACCGCGTTGGTCACCAGCTCGGTGAGGATGAGGGCCAGCGCGGTCGCGTCCTCCGCAGGGATCGAGCCGAACGACCCCCGCACCAGCGTCTGCACGTGCGCACCCTCGGTGGCCACGTCCGCCGCGAGCCGCAGGCTGCGCCCGACGAGGTCGTCGAACGGCACGCTCTCGTCCAGCGTCTGCGACAGGGTCTCGTGCACGAGCGCGATCGTCGCGACCCGTCGCATTGCCTCCCCCAGCGCCTCCTTGGCCTCGGGCGAGGCGACGCGCCGCGACTGCAGCCGCAGCAGGGCGGCCACCGTCTGCAGGTTGTTCTTCACCCGGTGGTGGATCTCCCGGATCGTCGCGTCCTTCGTGATCAGCTCGCGCTCGCGTCGGCGCAGCTCGGACACGTCGCGGCACAGGAGCACCGCACCGACCCGCTGGCCGTGCTCGGTCAGGGGCACCGCGCGCAGGGACAGGGCGACCCCGCGTGCCTCGACGTCCACCCGCCACGGCGCCCGCCCCATGAGCACGAGGGGCATCGACTCGTCGACGGTGTCGTGCTGCTCGATGAGGTCGGCGGTCACCTCGACCAGCGAGCGTCCGACGAGGTCACCGACCACGCCGAGCCGGTGGAAGCAGGACAGGGCGTTGGGGCTCGCGTAGAGGACCTCGCCCTCGGAGTTGAGGCGGACGAGCCCGTCGCCCACGCGGGGGGCGCCGCGACGCGGTCCGGTGGGGGCGTCGGGCGCCGGGAACTCGCCGCGCCCGACCATCGCGAAGATGTCGTCGGCCGCCTCGACGTAGTTGAGCTCGAGCCGGCTGGGCGTCCGGGCACCACCGAGGTTGGTCTGGCGGGCGAGCACGGCGATCGCCTTGCCGCCGCGCACCACCGGGACGGCCTCCTCACGCACCGCGTACGAGCCGAACCAGCGCGGCTCGCGGGAGCGCTGGGCCGCACGCTCGTCGAGCGACCGCTGCAGCTGGGGTYGCTGCCCCTCGGGGGCGCTGGAGCCGACGACGTCGTCGTAGTGGACCGTGGCCCCGGTGGACGGCCTGCACTGGGCGATGGCCACGAAGTCGCCGTCGGTCGTCGGCAGCCAGAGCACGAGGTCGGCGAACGCGAGGTCGGACAGGACCTGCCAGTCGCCGACGAGGAGGTGCAGCCACTCGAGGTCGTGAGCATCGAGCGCGGCATGACGAGCGGCGAGGGTGCTCAGCGTGGACACGGGCACCAGGGTAGGCGGCGCCGGGCGGCCGGAGGGCAGGACGGCCGAGACCTGGGCGGCTAGCCTCGGAGCCACACACCCGATCCTCGAAGGACCCATCGTGCGACTGAGCGTGACGATCGACCTGCCGACCGACGCCCGCGCCGCGGCACGGCTGCTCGCCGACCCGGAGTACGTCCACCAGAAGGTCCGCGCGAGCGGCGCGCTCGAGCAGCACGTGGACATCACGGGGGGTCCGGACGAGGCGTTCACGGTGACCACACGCCGCGCACTGCCCACCGACCAGATCCCCGCGCACCTGCGCGGCTTCGTCGGCACCCGGATCGACGTCCGCCAGGTCGAGGCGTGGGAGGCCCCCGCGGCGGACGGCTCCCGCGTCGGCACCGTGGTCGTCGAGATCGCCGGTGCCCCGGTCCGCCTCAGCGGGCGCACGGCGCTGTCGTCGGCCGGCCCCGCGTCGACCACCGTGACGTACGACGGCGAGCTGCGCGCGACGGTGCCGCTCTTCGGCTCGGCGATCGAGCAGGCGACGGCCGACGCGATCCGCTCGGCGCTGGAGGTTGAGCAGGACGTCGCACGCCACTGGATCGCAGGTCACGGCGCGACGCCACAGCCGTAACGATTCGGTAACACGGACCGATGTCCATATCGCTCTGACCTGCACAAACACAGGTGTGGGATCGCTACCACACGCAAACCGCCCCGCGGCGTCCTTGACACTCGCGGGGCCGCCGACGACAGTATCCGCAGCGCGTGGGAACGCTCCCGCATCACTGCGGATGGGAACGCAACCACGCCGGGTCCACACGGCCCAACCCGATGCCCGGTCGCGCCCCCTGCGGCGAGCGGACGACGGGTGCCCTAGGGGTACGGCGAGGACGCCGTCCGACTGACAAGGGAGTCACAGTGCGCAAGACCACCAGCAAGATGTGGGCGGCCGCGGCGGGGGTCACGGGCATCGCCCTCCTCGCGACAGCCTGCTCCGGCACCTCCGACACGCCGAGCGACGAAGGTTCTGAGGGCGGCACGGAGAACATCACCCTGACGCTCGGCACGTTCAACGAGCCTGGCTACAYGGACGAGATGTTCGCGGCGTACGAGGCCGAGAACCCGGGCGTCACCATCGAGAACAAGAAGGCCGCGACCTCGAACGAGGCACGCGACAACCTGAACACGCGCCTCGCGTCGGGTTCCGGTGCCTCGGACGTCGAGATGATCGAGATCGACTGGCTCCCCGAGCTCATGCAGTTCCCGGAGAAGTTCGAGGACCTGGCCGACCCGGCCCTCGACGGCCGCTGGCTCGACTGGAAGGTCGCGCAGGCCACCACGCCCGACGGCAAGCTCCTCGGCTACGGCACCGACATCGGCCCGGAGGCCATCGCGTTCCGCAGTGACCTGCTCGCCGCCGCCGGCCTGCCGTCCACGCGTGAGGAGGTGGCTGCCGAGCTCGGTGGCGCCGACGCCACGTGGGACGACTACTTCGCCTTCGGCAAGCGCTACACCGACGCCACGGGCAAGCCCTTCTTCGACGCTGCCGGTGCCATCTACCAGGGCATGATCAACCAGGTCGAGAACGCCTACGAGGAGGCGGACGGCACGATCATCGCCGCCACGAACCCCGAGGTGAAGGACATCTACGACGCCGTCACCAAGGCGTCGGTCACCGACAACCTGTCGGCGCACCTCGGCCAGTGGAGCGACGACTGGAACGCCTCGTTCCAGACGGACGGCTTCGCGACCATGCTGGCGCCGGGCTGGATGCTCGGTGTCATCGAGGGCAACTCGGCCGGCGTGACCGGCTGGGACATCGCGGACGTCTTCCCCGGCGGCGCCGGCAACTGGGGCGGTTCGTTCATGACCGTCCCGTCGCAGGGCAAGAACGTCGAGGCCGCGAAGAAGTTCKCCGCCTGGCTGACGGCCCCGGAGCAGCAGCTCCAGGCCTACAAGAACAAGGGCACGTTCCCGAGCCAGACCGAGGCGCTCGCCTCGGACGAGCTGCTCGGCTCCACGAACGCGTTCTTCAACAACGCCCCGGCCGGCCAGATCCTGGCCAACCGCGCCGTGGGCATCGTCGCCCCGTTCAAGGGCCCGAACTACTTCGCCGTCAACGACGCGATGCAGTCGGCTCTGACCGAGGTCGACGTCAACGGTGGTGACGCCGCTGCTCAGTGGGACACCTTCGTGAGCGCGGTCAACGCGCTCGGCTGACGCTAGCCACGGGGCCGGGCCGGTGGGTCACCCATCGGC
>NZ_JBFUHU010000206.1:0-6661 GCF_056402235.1 Cellulomonas sp. P4_B5_2 | reverse complement strand
GTGCGGCCGCGAGCGTCCCGGCGTCCGGTCGGGCCATCGCCGCCAGTCCCGCCGCCGCGCCCAGGACCACGACGAGCGTGGCGCCCCAGGCCCACCGCCGCGCGGCGAGCACCCCGGCCAGCGCGGCGAGTGCCAGCAGCACCACCACCTCACCGATCCCGAGGACCACCTTGTCCGCCGTGCCGAACGTGGAGGCGGCGAAGTCCTTCAGCCACGCGGGCGTCGCGTCGACGAACGCGGACCCCACGGCGACGAGCGGGTCGGACGTCGGCCCGGTGACCAGGGCGACGAGCGAGCCGACACCGATCGTCACCACGCCTGCGGCTACCCCCGCCAGCGCGGCGAGCCCCGTGTCCCGACGTCCAGCCATCTGCGTCCTGCTTCCTGTGGTCGCTGCCGGTCCGGCTCTGCCTCGCCAGCGCCGATGTCGTCTTCCATGCTCCGCCAGCACAACATTGCACGGTGCCGGTGTGATGCCGAGAGTTCGGTGCGAGACCCCTTGGGGACTGGTCTCCCTTCCACCGACGCCGCTGCCCGGTGCGCCGACGTGCGCACTTCCGGTCGCCGGGACGCTCGATCGTGCGGACGTCGGTGCCGTCGGGTTCGGGACGTCCGCGCATCCGGTCGCCGGGACGCTCGATCGTGCGGACGCTCAGCGGGAGAGGGCAGGGGAGCTCAGCGTCGTGGGGACGTTCGCGCCGTGGCCCTGGGCCACCAGGGCGTCGCGCACTCGTTCCGCCGCTGCGTCCAGCTCCGCGGCGGGCAGGTCGGCGCGGGCGTTGCGGAACGTCAGGCTCGCCTCGTCCCACGCGGGCAGCACGTGCAGGTGCAGGTGCGGAACCTCGAAGCCGGCGACGAGCAGCGCCGCGCGCGGTGCGGACCAGGCTGCCTGCTGGGCGGCACCGATCACCTTCGCGACGGCCATCAGGTGCGCCAGCACGTCGTCGGGCGCCTCGGTCAGCTGCACGATCTCGTCGCGCGGCACCACGAGCACGTGCCCGTCGGTGATGGGCGCGATGGTCCCGAACGCCACGGCGACGTCGTCGGCCCACACGAACCGGGCGGGGATCTCGCCGGCGATGATCTTGGTGAACAGGGTGGTCATGGCGACCACGCTAGTCACGCGCGCTCGCGGGCGAGGCGCTGCAGCGCCAGCACGGTGTTCCAGTTGCGCGCCGTCCCGGAGCGCCCGGTCGCCTTCTCCAGCACGGGGAGCGTGAGCTTCGAGCGGCCGATGCCGTCGGGGTAGTACGCGTACGTCTCGTCCCCGGCGAACGCGACGCGCTCGTTGCCGTACGGCGTCGGGTCGAACGAGGTGTCCTTCGGGGTGCCGTCCCAGCAGTAGAGGACCAGGTGCGACGGGTCGGAGGCAACCTCGTCGGTGAACGGCACCCGGGACACGAGCGTGTCCCACTGCGACAGCGTGCGGGTGAGGACCGGGACGTCGAAGCCGAGCTCGGCGGACAGGGCGTCCGACAGGCCCGGACCCACGGACGACGACGGGCCGTGGGGCACCAGCACGATGTTCCCGCTGTTCACGTAGGTGGTGACCGCGGTGTGGCCGAGGCCCTCGGCGACGGCGCGCAGCTGGGCGGCCTTGATGGTGCGGCCGCCCACGTTGGCGGCCCGGAGCAGGGCGATGACGGGGCTCATGACGCCACTCTCACACCCAGGACCAACGTCATGTGCGGGAAAGGTTCCCGCGAGGTAACGGCGCACGCCACCCAGGGAAACAACCGGTTCCTACCGTGGGAGGCGCCCCACCCCCCAGCCCGACGGAGCACCCCATGAACCAGCACCTGGTCGTCGTCGGCGGCGGCATGGTCGCGCAGCGACTGGTCGAGGCGTTGCGTGACCGCGACACCGCCGGGGCCTGGCGCATCACGGTCCTGGCGGAGGAGCCCCGGCGCCCGTACGACCGGGTGGCGCTCACCAGCTACTTCTCGGGTCGGGACGCCGACGACCTCGCGCTCGGGGACCCGGAGCTGTGGTCCGACCCGCTGGTGACGCTGGTCCGCGACGACGCCGTGACGCAGATCGACCGCGACGCCAAGACCGTGACCACCGCCCGCGGCCGCACGGAGCACTACGACCACCTGGTGCTGGCGACGGGCTCGTCGGCCTGGGTGCCCCCGCTCGAGGGGGCCGACCTGCCGGGGGTCTTCGTCTACCGCACCGTCGACGACGTCGCAGCCCTGCGCGGGTACGTCGAGAAGCTCTCCGAGGACCGCGTGGTCAAGGGCGCGGTGCTCGGCGGCGGCCTGCTCGGTCTGGAGGCGGCCGGCGCGCTCCAGGCGCTCGGTGCCCGCACCACGGTGCTCCAGGTGGGCACCCACCTCATGTCGGCCCAGGTGGACCTCGGCGGCGGCGAGGCGCTGCGGCGGCTCATCAACCAGCTCGGGGTCGGCGTCCGCCTCAACGCGATGACCACGCGGATCAGGGCGCACCGCCGTGGCGGCGTCGGTCGTCTCGAGCTGGCCGACGGCGGCCGGGTCGACGCCGATGTCGTCGTCATCGCCGCCGGCGTGCGTCCCCGCGACGAGCTCGGTCGCACGTCCGGGCTGGCCATCGGTGAGCGCGGCGGCATCGTCGTCGACGACACCTGCCTGACCAGCGACCTCRACATCTCCGCCGTCGGTGAGGTCGCGTGCATCCAGGGCTCGACGATCGGCCTGGTCGCCCCGGGGTACGCGATGGCGGAGATCACGGCCGACCGGCTGCTGGGCGGAACCTCGTCGTTCCCCGGTGCTGACACGGCGACCAAGCTCAAGCTCTCGGGCGTCGACGTGGCCAGCTTCGGGGACGCGTTCGGCCAGACCCCCGGCGCGCTGGAGATCGTGTGGGCCGACCCGGTGGGTGGCGTCTACAAGAAGCTCGTGATGTCCGACGACGCCCGGACCCTGCTCGGTGGCGTCCTGGTCGGCGACGCCAGCGCCTACGCCAGCCTGCGCCCGATGCTCGGCCGCGAGCTCCCGGGCGACCCGGCCGCGTTCCTCCTGCCCGAGGGCGGCGGCGGAGCGCCCGAGCTGGAGCTGCCCGACGACGCCGCCGTCTGCTCGTGCAACAACGTCTCCGCCGGCACGATCCGTGGGGCGGTGACGGAGCACGGGTGCACCGACCTCGGCGCGGTCAAGGCCTGCACCAAGGCCGGCACCAGCTGCGGGTCCTGCCTCCCGCTGGTCAAGAAGCTGGTCACCACCGAGCTGGCCGCGCAGGGCATCGCCGTCAGCACCGCGCTGTGCGAGCACTTCGCCCTGTCCCGCGCGCAGCTGTACGACGCGGTCCGGGTGTCCGGCGCGGCCTCGTTCACCCAGATCATCGAGCGGTTCGGCACCGGCGGCCGGGGGTGCGACATCTGCCGTCCGACCGTCGCGTCCATCCTTGCGACGACCTCCCCGGCCCACGTGCTCGAGGGCGAGCGGGCCACGCTCCAGGACACCAACGACCACGTGATGGCCAACCTGCAGAAGGACGGCTCCTACTCGGTGGTCCCGCGCATCGCCGGCGGCGAGGTGACGCCCGAGGGGCTCATCGCGATCGGCGAGGTGGCCAAGGACTTCGGGCTCTACACCAAGATCACCGGCGGTCAGCGGATCGACATGTTCGGCGCCCGCATCGACCAGCTGCCCCTGATCTGGCAGCGCCTCGTCGACGCCGGGTTCGAGTCCGGGCACGCGTACGGCAAGTCGCTGCGCACCGTGAAGTCCTGCGTCGGCTCCACGTGGTGCAGGTTCGGCGTGCAGGACTCGGTGGCGCTCGCGGTCATGCTCGAGCTCCGGTACCGCGGCCTGCGTTCCCCGCACAAGATCAAGCTCGGGGTCTCCGGCTGCGCGCGTGAGTGCGCGGAGGCCCGCGGCAAGGACGTCGGCGTGATCGCCACCGACAAGGGCTGGAACGTCTATGTCGGTGGCAACGGCGGCTTCACCCCGCGGCACGCGCAGCTGCTGGCCGAGGACCTCGACACCGAGACCCTGGTGCGGACCATCGACCGGTTCCTCCTCTACTACGTGCGCACGGCGGACCGCCTGCAGCGCACGGCGCCGTGGATCGAGGAGGTCGAGGGCGGCCTGGAGGGCGTCCGGGCGGTCGTGATGGACGACTCGCTGGGCATCGCGGCGGACCTGGACGAGCAGATGGCCCTGCACGTCGTGGAGTACGAGGACGAGTGGAAGGCCACGCTCGAGGATCCGGAGAAGCTGCGCCGGTTCGCGTCCTTCGTCAACGCTCCCGACACCCCGGACCCCTCGCTGGCGTACGTCCCGGAGCGCGGCCAGTCGCGCCCCGCCACCGCCGACGAGCGCGACGACGCACGCCCGACGCCTCACCACGAACCCGTTCTCGTCGCCGGAGCCCGGCTGGAGGTGCGCTCATGACCGCGCTGGAGACCACGCTGGAGACCGCTGTGTGGACCGCCGTGTGTCGGGTGCAGGACCTCGCCCCCGAGCGCGGCGCCGCGGCGCTGCTGGGCAGCGACCAGGTCGCCCTGTTCCGACTCCTCGACGGCCGCGTCCTGGCGGTCCAGCAGCACGACCCGTTCAGCGACGCGCACGTGATCTCCCGGGGCATCGTCGGCTCGCGGACGGTCGACGGRGTCGAGGTGCCGACCGTCGCGTCCCCGATGTACAAGCAGGTGTTCGACCTGACCACGGGCCGCTGCCTGGACGTCGCGGGCAAGGTCCCCGCTCGTGGTCTCAGCCCTGACCTGCGCACCTGGCCCGTCCGGGTGTCCGACGGACTCGTGGAGGTCGGGCGATGACCACGATGCTCGGGCTCCAGCTCACCGGCCGCCGCGTCCTCGTGGTCGGCGGCGGGCCGGTCGCGGCCCGCCGTGTGCAGTCCTTGCTCGCGGACGCCGCCGTGGTGGTCGTGGTCGCCCCGCAGCTGTGCGAGGTTCTCCTGGACCTGCACCGGTGGGGGTTGGTCGAGTGGCGCGCGCGCGAGGTGGCCGAGACGGATCTTGAGGGCGCCTGGCTGGTGCACACGGCTACGGGCGACCGCGCGACCGACGAGTCAGTCGTGGCCTGGGCCGCCACGCGCCAGACGTTCTGCATCGACGCGGGCGACGGCTCGGCGGGGTCGGCACGCACGCCGGCGACCACCCAGCAGGGTGACGTCCTCGTGGGCGTGGTCTCGACGGGCTCCCCGGACCCGCGCCGCACGCTCGCCGTGCGCGACGCGGTCGCGGCGCACCTGCGCGAGGGCCACGTGGATCTGCGTCAGCGCCGCTCGCACGCGGGACGGGTGGTGCTCGTCGGCGGCGGACCGGGCGACATCGGGCTGCTCACGCTGGCCGGCCGTCGCGCGCTGGCCGAGGCGGACGTCGTGGTGACCGACCGGCTGGGTCCGGTCGCGGTGCTCGACGAGCTCGCTCCCGGGGTCGAGATCATCGACGTCGGCAAGACGCCCGGGCACCACCCCGTGCCGCAGCACGAGATCGGCCGGATCCTGGTCGAGCAGGCGCAGCGCGGTCGAGTGGTCGTCCGGCTCAAGGGCGGCGACCCGTTCGTGTACGGGCGTGGTGGCGAGGAGGTGCTCGCCTGCCGGGAGGCGGACGTCGCGGTGGAGGTCATCCCGGGGGTGAGCAGCGCGTTCGCCGCGCCCGCGGCGGCCGGCATCCCGCTGACGCACCGCGGGACGGTCAGCGCCGTGCACGTGATGAACGGGCACGACGGCTGGTCGTCCGCGGCGCTGACAGGCCTGCGGGACAAGTCCTGCACGGTCGTCGTGCTCATGGGCGTGAGCGCCTTGGCCACGCTCGCCACGGAGGCGCTGGACGCCGGCGCCGACCCGGCCACCCCCGTCGCACTGGTGGAGGAGGGCACGCTGCCCGGCCAGCGCGTCACCCGCGCACGGCTCGACGACGTGGTGGACGTCGCCGCGTCGGCCGGGGTCCGTGCCCCCGCGGTGATCGTCCTGGGTGCGGTCGCCGCCGCGGGTCTGCTCGAGCCCGCGCATGGTGACGCGGCTCACACGACCGCGTCGACGGTCGCAGCGGACCCCGGCACCGTCACAATGGCCCTGTGAGCGAACCCATCGACCAGACCCTCGCGGGCCTCGTCGTGCTCATCACCGCCGACCGCCGGTCCGCCGAGCTCGCCGCCGCCCTGGGTCGCCGCGGAGCCGCGGTCCGGCACGCTCCCGCGCTGAGCATGGTGCCGCACATCGACGACGCGGCACTGCTCGGTGGCACGCGGTCGCTGCTGGCGGACCCGCCCGACACGGTCGTCGTCACCACCGGGATCGGCTTCCGCGGCTGGATCGAGGCCGCCGATGCGTTGGGCCTCGCCGAGCCGCTCGTGGACATGCTTCGCGGCACGCGCATCGTGGCGCGCGGCCCCAAGGCGCGCGGAGCGATCCAGGCGGCCGGCCTGACCGCCGACTGGGTGGCCGAGTCCGAGACGAGCGCCGAGATCGCCGAGGTGCTCCTGGATGAGGGCGTCGCCGGCCGGGACATCGCGGTCCAGCACCACGGCGCGGGGGCCGACGGGCTCGACGAGGCGTTCGCCGCCGCGGGTGCTCGGGTGCGCAGCCTCGTCGTGTACCGGTGGGGTCCACCCCCGGACCCCGCGGTGGTGGAGGCCTCGGTGCGCGCGGTCGCCGCGGGCGAGGTCGACGCCGTCGCGTTCACGTCGGCGCCCGGCGCGCACGCCTGGCTGGAGGC
>NZ_JBFUHU010000205.1:0-6673 GCF_056402235.1 Cellulomonas sp. P4_B5_2 | reverse complement strand
GCTCGAGGCCGCCCTCGCCGACCAGGGCGCGCAGCGGCTGCGGGACGCGGTGGCTGCCAGCTGGGCGTTCGGGGTCGGCGACGCCGCGGTGCCCGTCGAGACCACGGTGGACGGTTGGTCCGCGGCGGCCGCCCGAGCCCGTGACCAGCTGCAGGGTCGGCTCGTGGAGGCCGGCGCGGTGCAGGCGAGGTCGTCCGCGCCCGCCTGGGAGGCCGCTCTGCTGCGGCTGCGGGCGCTGCTCGGGCCCGGCTTCGTGGCGCTGCCGCGGTTCGTCGCCCCGACGACCGCCGACCTCGTGGCGTCTCGGGACGATCCGGCGCTGCTCGGCGGGGACCCGCTGGCGGTGGAGGTCTGGCTGACCCGGATGGAACGGGTGCGGGAGCCGCTCGCGCGGCTGGGGATCGCGCTGCGCGAGGCGGAGGCGCTCGGCGGACCGGTCGTCTCGCTGGGTGCCGCGCAGGTGCCGCACCGGCCGGGCGACGTCTGGAACGCGCTGCCCGCCGATCACTACGTGGACGGCGCGGTCTCCGTCGCGCTGTCCGGCGTCGAGCTCGTCGTGCCGGGTCGGGAGCTCGCCGGACTCCTGGTCGACGAGTGGACCGAGGTGATCCCCTCGGCGACCGAGACCACGGGCGTCGCCTTCCGCTACGACCCGCCGGAGCTCATGGCCCCGCAGGCCGTCCTGCTGGCGGTGCCACCGGTGGTCGGCGAGCCGTGGACGCTGGGCACCCTGAACCAGGTGCTCGTCGAGACCCTCGAGCAGGCGCACCTGCGGGCCGTCCCGCCGGGCGCGCTCGGGGCCGCCCGGCAGTACCTGCCGGCCACCGTGCTCGCCTTCAACGCGGACCGGGACGCCGTGTCGACCAACCCGAACGCCCTGACCACCCCGGTGGGCGGCTGACATGGCCTCGATCACCACGTTCTCCCGGCTGGAGCCGGAACCGCYGCGGCCCGACGTCATCGACGGCGCCACCGCGCCCGTGCAGGACCCGCTGTGGCTGCTGGCCCGGCAGTGGCAGGTGGGGGAGTTCGCCGGCCACGACGGCGGCACCCCGGTGCTGGCGCGCTGGCGCGGCGAGGCCTCCCGACCCACCCGCTTCGTGGCCGGTCCGGTCCCGCCCGAGACGACGCTGCAGGCACCGAGGTTCGACGCGATGGCGGCCCCGCTCGAGACGCTCGTCGAGCGTGCCGGGGCGCCGCTGCCGACGACCGCGGCGTCCGCCGAGGGCCTGCGCCTCGCCGTCGACACCGGGCGGTTGTTCCTGCGGGTCCTGGCCCAGCAGACCACGTCGCGCGACTACGGTCCCGACGTCGTGCGGGCGTTCGCGGTGCCGGAGCCCGCGCCGGAGGTGCTGGCGACCCTCGACCCCGCGACCGCCGGGTTTGCGCGCCTGCACGCCGGCCGCAGCGTCGACGGGCGGCGGCTGCGCGGCGAGCTGCAGGGTCGGGACCTGATCCGCCTCGGCGTCGAGATCGCCCAGGCCGACCGCGCCGAGCTCCGGGCAGCCGGTGCCGACTGGCTGCGGCTGGTCGCGGGGCTGTTCGCGGACGCCGATCCGGACGCGACCAGCTGGCAGCCCACCCGGTTCGAGCACACCGCGTCGTTCGCCACCCGCAGGCCCGCCGAGCCGGCGAGCGAGATGACCCTGACCGCCCACCGCTACGACAGCGACACCCTCGACTGGTACGAGCTGGACGTCAACGGGGACGTGAACCTGGGGACCACCCCTGCGGAGGTCGGCCAGGCGGTCACCCGCACGGTCATGCCCGCGCCCGTCACGGCCCCGGGTCTGCCCGCCCGCCGGTTCTGGGAGCTCGAGGACGGCCGGCTCAACCTCGCCGCGCTCCAGCCCGCCGAGACGGACCTGGCCCAGGTTCTCCTCATCGAGACCCTGTCCGGCTACGGCAACGACTGGTTCGTCATCGGGGTGGAGCTCCCGGTCGGCCACCTCGTGTCGTCGACGTCGCTGGTGGTCACGGACACGTTCGGCGCCCGGACGCTGCTGCGGCCGCACGGCCACCACCGGCTCGAGTCGTCCAGCCGGTGGGGGCTCTTCCAGCACTCCAGCCCGTCGAGCGACGGCTCGGAGGGCGTCCCGATCACCAACCTGCTCTACCTGGCACCGCGCCTCGCCCAGCCCGTCGTGGGGCCGGTCGTGGAGCAGGTGGTRCTCGCCCGGGACGAGCAGGCGAACCTCGGCTGGGCCGTCGAGCAGCTCCAGGAGTCACCGCTCCAGGTGGGCGTCGAGCTGAGCGCGGCGCGGCCGCCCGACCTACCCGGCGACCCCGACGAGGCGCCCGACTACCACCTGGCCCAGGCGCCTCCGCCGCACTGGGTCCCGCTGCTCCCCGTACGCGTCGACGGGACCGAGCAGGTCGTGCTGGCCCGCGGCTCGGTGCTCGAGCTGTCCGGGGGGCGCCGCGTCGTCAGCAGCGTGACCCGGCTGCTCGGCGGCGGCCCCGACGGTGCCCTGCTGATCCCCGAGGAGGAGGTGCCCAGCGGGGGCATCGTCGTGCAGCGCACCTACCAGTCGGCGCGCTGGGTGGACGGGTCGCTGCACGTCTGGGCCGCCCACCGGACCAGCGTGAGCACCGGCCTGCCGCCCAGCGGGGTCCGGTACGACTTCCTGGTCGAGTAGACGGTGCTCAGGGCGGGTCGGTGACCGTGACGATCCCGCGGGCCCCCCGCTCGGCGTCCGACATGACGTGGCTCACGAAGGGGTAGTGCCCCGCCTCGGCGAAGGTGACCTCGACGAAGCCGCCCTGGGCACCGGCCAGGTCGAGCGCCTGCGAGCCACCCGTCCCGGTGCTGCCACCGTCCCGGAGCAGGTACTCGCCCTCCTTGAAGACGGTGTGGAACTGGCCGCCGACCACGTGGAAGGAGGTGCCGACGTCCGGCCCCGCGGCGAGGACCCAGAACCGCACGGTCTCGCCCGTGCGGGCCGACAGCGGCCGCGCGGCGTACTGGTTCGCGTAGCCGTTGAACACGACGAGATCGGGCTCCCGAGCCTGCAGCTTCGCGGCGTCGACCTCTCCGCCCTGCGCGCCGAGGTAGAGCTCCGACTGGATCAGCGCGTACTCGCGGTCGACGGTGGCCAGACCGGGCGGGTCGATGATGACGGCCCCGAACATGCCGTTGGCGATGTGCATCGACATGGGCATCGTCGAGCAGTGGTAGAGCCAGATGCCCGACCGCGTGGCGGTGAACGTGTAGGTCAGACGGCCACCCGGCTGGATGGTCCGCATCACCTCGTCGGGACTGATGCCGCCTGCGTGGAAGTCGACGGAGTGCCCCACCGTGCCCTCGTTCACCAGGGTGATCTCGAAGACGTCCCCCACGGAGCCGCGCAGCGTCGGCCCGGGGACGGTGCCGTCGAAGGTCCACAGGGTCTGCGTCACGCCGGGGGCGACCTCGGTCTGCACGTCCCTCACGGTCAGGGTGCGCCGGTGCACGGTGGTGCCCGCGGCGGGCGGCACCGTCGCGTCGCGGGCCACGAAGCCGGCCTCGGGCTCCCTCATCGGGTCGAGCTCGTCCGCGGCCGAGGCCCCTGTCGCGTCGACGTCGTGACCGACGTGCTCGGGAGCGCCCACCGCGACGACGTCGAGGTCCATGCCGAGCAGACGATGGCCGGCGATGGAGCACCATCCCTGCACGTCGCCGCCGATCGGGCCGACCGTCACCACCTCGCTCTCGCCCGGCTCCAGGGACGGCGACACCAGCCCGGTCTCGAGCACGAGGTTGTGCACCATGTCGTCGCGGTTGGTGAGGGTGATCACGAGCTCGTCGCCCACCGGGACCTCGACACGGTCGGGCACGAAGCGGGTGTCCACCATCTCGACGGTGACCTCGGTGGTGTGCCCGGTCGCGTGCACGGGCGCGCCCTCCTGCGCCGAGGCGGTCTGCGGGCCCATGGACGGGGGATCGACGACGATGCCTGCGGTCACCGTGAGCAGCACGGCGGCCGCGGCCACGAGGATCCGGCCGGTCGCGCGCGGCGCGGGGACGGGGGACCGCTCTCCGGGCGCCACGCGCACGAGCGGGAGGGCGCGGACCCGCCGGTTGGTGCGCAGGGCGCGGGCGAAGAGCACCAGGAAGCTGGCCATGCAGCCCACCACCAGCAGCGACAGGGCCACGGTCAGGCTGCTGCTCACGGGCAGCACCGACACGCCGAGCGCGGCGTTGACGGTGACGACCCGGAACAGGCCGCCCCGGTCGAGCTCGGCCGCGGTGGCCTTGGCCGCCGCAGGGCCGCCGCCGAGCACGACGGGCACCAGGTAGCTGAGCGCGCCCAGGAGCACCTGCGCGGCGAAGCCCACGGCGAGGTACGGCACGAGCGCCTCGACGCGGGCGGCGGCGACGGTCCAGCTGGGGGCGAGCGCCACCTGGACGGCGAACCCGAGCGTGCAGAGCGCGAACCAGGCGAGCGCGGCGCCCAGGCTCCAGCCGGCGTAGGTGACGGCGGGTGCGCGGCGCAGGTGGCCGACGGCCTCGCGCAGCACCCGGCCGAGCGCGAGCAGGTAGACCAGCACCCCCAGGGTCACGACGAGACGCAGGTCGGTCAGGCAGCCGAGCGCCAGCAGCCCCAGGCCGCCCATCAGCACGGGCAGGGTCGGCCCGGCGGCCGCGGTCGCTGCCTCGACCCTGGTGTGCAGCACGGTGGGCCACAGGAGGGCGATGGTCCCGATGACGGCCAGCCCCACCCAGCCGAGCAGGTTGAGGCCCAGGTGCCCGAGGAACAGGCGCTCGTAGTCCTCGCCGCCTCCGTCCAGTCGGGCCATCAGCACGCCGAGGGTGACCCCGACCGCGAGCATCAGGGCGCTGGCGGCGTAGTAGCGGACCAGGGGGGAGAACCGCGCCGGGAGCGCGCCACGTGACTGGCCGACGATCACCACGGCGTGCGCGACGGCGTTCAGGCCGACGAGGATCCCGCCGGCCAGCACGAGCCCGAACGCGTCGACGACCATGCCGGTCATGACCAGGACGGCACCGACCGTGTGGGCCGCCAGGCGCAGACCCAGCGAGAGCCGGTGACCGAGGGCTCGTCGCCGCAGCAGGGTGTCCGCGAAGTGCTGGCTCCAGATCAGGATGGCGGTGCTCACCGCGCCGAGCAGCAGCAGGTGCACGAGCAGCCAGCCCGACGACGGCAGCATCCGGTGCAGCAGGGTGCCGAGCGCCGCCGCGAGCAGCCAGGCCGGCACCAGGATGCCCGTGAGGACGTGCCACATCCGGTCCCTCATCGCGTCCCCCTCAGCACGGACGCGACCGCGACCACCACGAACAGGAGCACCGCCACGATGTTGAGTGCCCCGCCCCACTGCACCAGGGCGGGGTGACCGTAGGCGTCACCGAGCAGCACGCGGGCGAGCAGCGAGACGTGCAGCAGCGCTGCGGGCACGTACATGACCGGGCGGTACGGCAACGGGCGGCGCAGCACCGCGGGAAGGATGGTCGGGGCGTGCGCCATGATCATCGACATCACGAAGCCGAGGAATACGGCGTGCATCATCGCGTCGTACGCGGGGCCGGCGTAGACCGGCCCCTGCACCAGCCAGATGCCGCCCACGACCACCAGCCAGACGTAGCCCGCCAGCAGGCAGCACGCCATGTACCGCGGCAGCCCGGCCGAGCGCACGGTGCGGGTGGCGACGTCGTGCCGGGACAGCCAGCCCACCACGGCGAGCATGCCCAGGCCGAGGAGCGGGTACCCGGCGACGGGGAGGACGAGCGCTACGACCGCACCTGCGGCGAGCCCGAGGCCGATGCCGAACAGCCACTGCTCGGCGCGCTGGTCCACCGACGGCGACAGGCGCGAGAGCTCGAGCCGCTCACCGGCGATCGTGAGCACCAGGTAGAGGATCAGCAGCGGGGCGAGCTGGGGGATGCCCAGGCCACGCCACCACAAGGCGGTCGCCATCAGGCCCATCAGGGCGCCCACGACCTGCACCGCGGTGGCCACCGAGGACTGCCTGCGCCAGATGGCGGCGTAGGCGACCAGCAGCACGGCGCTGCCGCCCACCAGCAGGACCTGGCCCACGACCACCGGGAGCGGCGAGACGAGCGCGATCCCGCCCGCGCCGAGCAGGCCGGGCGCGAGGTAGGCCCACGGCCGGCGTACCGCCACCGCCCGTTCGAGCGTGACGACGGTGCCGACGAACCCGAAGACCATCAGCGGCCCGTGCACCTCGGCGAGCCGGAGCGAGTCGACGGGCGCCGCGAGGCCGAGGAGCACCAGGGCGCCATCGAGCCCCGCGAGCAGGGCGAACCCGCCGAGAAGCAGCAGGCCGAGCCGGGCGGGGACCCGGGGTCGCGTCGCCGTGCCGGTGCCGGGGCGCCGGGCGGGGCTGAGCGTGGTCATCCGCGGCGGGCCGGTGCCGGCGTTACAGCGCGCGGGTGAGGCGGACCGTCCAGGCGTCCGGTCCGCTCTCCAGGTAGGAGACGGCGAAGTCGCCGGGGCGGCTGCGCTCCAGCTGAGCGAGCAGCGGCAGCGGGTCGTGCGGGGCGATGAGGTCGAGCGCGAAGCCGGGCTGGATCGCGCCGAGGGCGCCGAAGATCGAGGCGTGCCGGACGGCGTGCGGGATCGTGCGGGCGTCGAGGACGATGCTCGGGGCGTCGTCGTGGCCGCACTCGCAGGCGTGCTCGACGGGCGACTCGGCGGCGACCGCGCCGGGGCGG
>NZ_JBFUHU010000204.1:0-6714 GCF_056402235.1 Cellulomonas sp. P4_B5_2 | reverse complement strand
GCCTCGTGCGCCCCGGCGGGCTCCACGGCGACCGCGGTGGGACGGGGGAGCACGGGCGGCGACGCGGGCACGATCGCGGGCGGCCGGGCGTCGGAGACCTCCCGGGTGACGACGACCTCGGGCGGTGCGGCGTCGGGCCGCTCGTCCTGGACCACCACGGTGGGCGGCAGTCGCAGGGGTGCGGCAGGCAGCGCGACCCGCGCGGCGAGGCGACCGACCGACCGCGGGACGGATCCCGTCGCTCGCGACGGAGCGGGCTCGCCCGCCGGGGCCGACGGCGCCGCCAGGTTCCCGTCGGCGGTGGTCACTGCTCCCCCCGGGCGAGATCCACGAGGCGGCGCCGACGGTCGTCCGGAAGTGCCTCGATGACCTCGAGGTCCCAGCCGTACCGTGATGCCAGCACGTGCACGTCGTGGTCCAGCTCGGCGGGCACCGCGGCGAGCTCGCGCAGGACCAGCGCGACGACGTCGACGTCCACCTCGAGAGGGCTCCGGCACGCGGCGCAGTCCGCGTGCAGCGGACCGCTGAGCGACCCCTCGACCCTCGCGAGGTCGTCGAACGTCCCGCCGGCACCCACGCAGCACCGGCGCAGGAGCGCCTCGGGGTCACCGCGAGCGGCGAGGACGTCGGCCCAGGTGGGCTCCCGGACGCCCGCACCGGCCCCCGTCCACGCGCTGCGCCGGTCGTGCTCGCCGACGTCCGCCCGGGACAGCGGGAGGGTGGTCCGTTCGCCGCACGCGGGGCACACCACGGTGTGCTCGAGGGGTGTGCCGACGACCTCCTCGTGCAGCGTGAGGAGCGCCCGGTCGGCGAGGGAGACCGGCAGGTCGGCGGGGTCCGCGACGCCCGCGGCCGCGAGGTCGTCGGCGGGAGGCCACGCGCGCAGGGCCGCCACGGCCTGGTCGAGCAGCGCGCGAGAGCCGGCGAGCGCGCTCGCCAGGGCGGCGGTGCGGCTGCGGCGCGGGTGCTCCACTGCGACCGCCACGGTCGTGCCTCCTCACCCCGTTCGTCGGTCCGGCCCCTGCTCAGACGGCCACCTCGGCCGGTTCGGTCACGGCGACGTCGCGCTCCCAGCCCTCGAGCTCGAGCTTGAYGCTCGTGATCGCGATGGCCGCGGCCGACGCGTCGAGGGCCGGCAGCGCCTGGTAGTCGGAGACCCAGCAGCGGTAGAGCTTGTAGCTGAGGACCTTCTGACCGGCCTCGTTGAAGACGTCGACGATGAGGTCCTTGCGGAAGTCCTTGAGCGAGATCCCGGGCTGCGACAGGCTCGAGACCTTGGCGGCCCACGCCTCGAACGCGAGGTCGTGCGTGACGCCCCGCTCCAGGGTCACGGCGTCGTACGTGGTCAGGCCCGGGCTCTTGCGGTCGTGGCTCGGGTCTCCGCCGACGCGGTGCGAGACGGGCGCCGTGGTCCGCTTGAGCGGCGACATCTTGGACAGGCCCGCGACGTAGACCCCGTCCCACTTCACCCGGAACATGTGGCTCTTGTAGGGGTCGWACCGCGTCGCGTTCACGCTGAACTCGGCCATGTCACTCTCCCGCCTGGCTGAGCTGGGTGATGGTGATGAAGATGAACTCGGCCGGTTTGAGCGGCGCGAACCCCACGACGACGTTGACCCGGCCGTTGTCGATCTCCGTCTGCGGGTTCACGGACGAGTCGCAGATGACGAAGAAGCTGTCCGACTCCGACCGGCGCTCCGACTGCTGGAAGGCACCCTGACGGAAGAGGCCGCGCATGAAGCCGCCGACGGCCAGCCGCAGCTGCGCCCACAGGTCGGGGTCGTTCGGCTCGAACACGGCGAACTGCGTGCCGAGGTACAGGCTCGCGGAGAGGTAGTCGGTCAACCGGCGGACCGGGACGTACTTGGAGTCGCTCTGCAGCACGTCGCTCCCGGCGAGGGTGCGCGCGCCCCACACCACCGTGCCGGCCCCGGGGAACGTCCGCAGGACGTCGATGCCGAGCGGGTTGAGCTCGCCGGACACGTCGTCGTTCGTCGGTGCCGTGACGCCGACGATGCCCGCGATGCCGGCCTCGAGACCCGCAGGCGCCTTCCAGATCCCCCGGTTGGCGTCGGTGCGCGCCATGACGCCGGCGACGGCTCCGCTCGCCCCGAAGCCGTCGGGTCCGGCGTCGGGGGTGACCAGGCGCGGCCAGTACACGGCGCCGTGCGCGCCCTGCGCCCGGAGCAGGTTGGCGGCGGTCTTCAGCTGGGCGGGGTTGAGGCCCGCCTGCGGGTCGACGACGTAGAAGGCGTTCTGGCGACGGCAGTAGTCGAGGGCCGTGTTGACCGACGCGGTGTCGGCCGTGGTCACGCCCGGCAGGCACAGGAGGTTGAACCGCGGGAAGTCCAGGGCGTCGAGCGCGAGCATCCCCTGCCCGACCGTGCCGGACACGATCTGCGCGGCACCGACCGTCGACCCGTCGGACCCCGTGGCGAGCGGGGAGAGCGCCGCGACGGCCGGTCGGTAGGCGGCGCTCGCGCTCACCTCCGACCCGCCCCGAGCCACGCCCAGCCCGAGGTCCGCCGACGCGTCGTTGATGCCGATGAGGCCGACGACGACCGCACTGTTGAGGTCGCTGGTCTTGCTGGTGAGCACCAGGTTGCCGCCCGAGATGTTCGCGACGACCGGCCAGATCGAGCCCGCCGCGTTGATGTGGTCGCGCACCTCGGCCAGCGTGTGGGACTGCGGCGGCGACTCCGCGGGGAACAGCACGAGGTCCGTGGCGGGCCCCTGGTCGACCGACAGCCGCAGGGCCTTGCCGCTGACCGAGACGTTCGCAGGGGCCAGGGCGCCGGTCGACCGGCCCGCCGACGGCGCGGGGGCGGCGGCACCGGTCACCGTCGCCGTCACCAGCGTGCTCGCGTTGAGCACGGTGCCGACGTACCGCGTGGATGCGGGCGACATGGAGAGCTCGGCCCAGGTCTCCCTGGTCGTCACCGACGCCGGGCCGCCGCCGGCTCCGGGCGCCCACTCCGTGAGGACCAGCGTGAACCGGTCGGCGGGGAAGTCCTGGGCGGCCACCACCTCGACGAAGACGCCGCTCTGCGCCGCCGTGCCGGCCCCGGCACCGTTGGCCCACGCGCCGCGCGACCGCGCGGTCAGGGTCACCGTCAGCCCGTTCACGGCGGGCAGCGCCCGCAGGGCCGCGCCCGCGCCCGCGCCGAGCGCCCGCACGATGATCGCCTGGCTGCCTCCGTTGGCGAAGAAGTGCCCGACGGCGTCCCCCAGGGGCTGCGCCGTGCTGATCGGGTCCCCGAACTGGCGCAGGTAGCTCGCGTAGTCCGAGAGCCGCACCGGCGTGTCTCCGGGGCCCTTGCGCGCGGCGCCGACGAAGGCCGTGACGGAGGTCGAGACGCCGGTGATGGTGGCGTTGCCCGACTTCTGCTCGCGGACGTACACCCCGGGGTAGGTGGTCTGCACGGACACGGTGGCCTCCAGATCGGCTGCGCAGGCGCCGGGCAGGCGCCGGTTCGACGAGTCTTCTCCGGGCACGTCGTCCGACCGTGCCCCGGCTGATCGCACGATGTGGCCGCCCGCGTGCACGCCTGGTGGCGACGGCGTGCTCCGAACGTCTCCGGAGCGTCTCCGGAACGTGCTCGGAGCGTCCCCGCAGGGCGCGCCGGGACCGCGGGCGGTCAGGCCTGGAGCGACCGGCGCCGGGAGTCGAGCCGCACGAGCGGCGCCACGCTCACGGGCAGCATCGCCTCGAGCTGGCGTCCCGGCCGCAGGCGCAGCTCCGACCAGAGCAGGTCGCGGTACCGGGAGTAGTGGCGCAGGGCCTCGGCGACGTTCCCCTCGGCGAGGTGCGCCGAGATGACGATCCGGTGCGCGCTCTCCCGCAGGGGCTCCACCGCGGCGGCCGCCAGGGCGGCGGCGAGGGCGCCGGCGGGGCGCCCCGCGTCGAGCTCGGACCGGGCGAGCCCCTCGAGCGCGTGCAACCGCAGCTGCCGCAAGGACTCGCGGTGCACGTCGAGCCAGTCGAACGACCAGTGCGGCAGGAGATCCCCCTCGAGCAGCCGGACCGTCGTCGTCGTGGCGCGCACGGTGCCGTCCTGCGCCGCGTCGGCCAGGCGACCCACGTCCCGGAGATCGGTCTCCACGTCAGCGGCCAACGACACCTGCTGGTGGTCGCGCTCGACGAGCCCCGGTGCCTCGCGGTTGAGCCGCCACAGGGCGCGGCGCAGGGACGACGTGGCGTCGGTGTCCGGGCGTTCAGGCCACATCGCGCTCGCGGCGCTCGTCCGGGAGCGGGGCCGGTCCTGCACCGTGAGCCAGGCGACGAGGTGCTGGCCCCCTTCGGAGAGCGGCACGTCGCGGCCGTCGACGACCACGCGGAACTGGTGGAGGACCTCGACGCGCGGGGCGGCGACACCCAGCCGGGGTTGCGGGATCGCAGGCACGGCCACCTCCCCCCGGGGTCGCGCTCGTCCACGGATCCTCGCGCCCGCGCCACCGTTGCCGTACGCGCCGAGGTGTCCGTCTCGTGACGTATGTCCCTCGTCACCCTAGCCCCGGCCGCAGGACCGGGAGAAGGGGGCGCCGGCCGGTCAGCGGTGGCTCAGGCGCCGGTCCGCCGTCGACGTCCCGGCGTCGGCCGAGGACGTGTCCCGGCGCAGGTAGTTCCACGCGAGGAACGCGCACACCAGGCCGTTGAGCATGCCCATGGACACGTCCGTCAGGCTGTGCATGCCGCGGTAGAGCCGGGCCGTCCCGACGGCGATCGGGATCAACAGGCAGACGACCGTCACCACGATGCGCAGCGCCCGGTTGCCGATGCGCTGGGCCAGCATCGCGAGCACCACGTAGAACGCGGTCGACGCACCCGTGTGGCCGCTCGGGTAGCTGGAGGTGGGCGGCGACTCGTCGAGCTTCTCCACCTCGGGGCGCTCGCGGCCGACCACCAGGGCGGCCGTCATGAAGACGAGGGCCTGCACGGCGATGGCCTGCGGGGGGATGATCGCCACCCACCACTGCTTGGTCCGCCACCAGAACAGGGCCACGAACAGCACGCACGCGCCGATGATGAACTCGGTGGTGCCGATGGCGGACAGGACCGCGGTGACGGCGTCGAGCGTCTCGGTGCGCTGCGCCACGAACCACTCGTTGACGACGGCCTCGCCCGGCAGGTCGTCCAGGGGGCCGGTGATCAGGAACCCGACGCCGACGACCACCACCCACAGGCCTACGGCCGGCAGGAGGACGCGGACGGCGAAGTCGCGCCACGCCTCCTTGCGGGTGGGCGCCGAGGAGTCCAGCTCGTAGCGGTGCAGGAAGGTGTGCATCACGTCTCCTGGTCGGGGGCGGTCGCGGACCAGCCGCTGTAGCCGAGGTAGGACGCACCCGCGAGGGCAGTCCCGAGTGCGAACCCTGCGACGACGTCGGAGGGGTAGTGCACGCCGAGCATCACCCGGTCGAGGCCGGTGAGCAGGGTGCAGGTGGCGGCGACGACAGGGACGACGACCCGTCCGCGACGGCCGAGCAGCGGCCACACCAGCAGGGTCAGGGTCAGGGCGACGGCCGCGGTGTTCGTCGCGTGGCCGGACGGGAAGCTCGACCCGGGGGCGTGCTCCAGGGCGTCGTCCACCACCGGCCGCGCCCGCTGCACCAGCCCCTTCGCGCCCAGCTGCAGCGCCCAGGCCGCCATCACCGTGAGGAACGCCCACAGCGCCCGGGTGGTCAGGCCGTGCCGCCGCCACACCCAGACGCAGACCAGGGTCGCGACGAGGTTGACCCACTTCGCCTGGAACGCCTGCTGCCAGACGATCAGCGCCTGCTGCAGGTCCGGGTGGGCGCGCGTGAAGTCCGTCGCCGCCGCGATGGCCTGCTGGTCGAGGCGCAGGACGTCGTCCACCTCGGCGCGCACCACGTACGCGAGCACCGCCACCGGGACCGTGAACGCGACCCCGAACGCGGCGGCGCGCAGGAGCGCACGGCGGCGGACGAGGGGCAGCGGTCGCATTCCCGGAGGTTAGGTGTGCCGCGCGCAGACCGCGCGTCGAACGGTCAGCCGACCGTCGTGACGACCGTCCCGGCGGGCGCCTGCCACACCAGGTCGAGCACCTCGTCGCCCACCCGGACGCAGCCGTTGGAGACCGCACCCGTGCCGCGCAGGGTCGTGGTGTGGATGGCGGTCACGGCGGTGCCGGTCGGCTTGTCGTAGTGGTCGATCGTCTCGCTCTGCGTCGACAGCAGCAGCACGCGCGGCGTGGTGGTGCCGGGCTCGAGCCAGCGGGTGCCCAGCAGGAACGCGGGGACGTGCGGTGTGGGGGTCGCGGGCGCGCCGGTCGCCTTGACCGGCAGCACGTGGGTGGTCGTGCCGTCGTCGACCGTGATGGTCTGGGCGGCCACGTCGACCTGGATGGACCAGTCGGTGCCGGCGGCCTCGGTGTCACCCGCGTCGATCCACACGCTGCGGCCGTTGACCTGCGCGACGTCCTGGCTGGGCAGCGCGGAGCGGGTGGCCGCCATCACGCGCAGCCACCGGCCGCGCTGGTCGATGACCGGGAGCGTGGTGCGGACCTCGAGCGTCAGGGCGGGGACGACGCCGACCGGTGCCCCGGCGGGTGCGGCGCGGGCGGCGGTGTCGCGGGCCACGATCGCGGTCTGCCAGCGGCCGAGCGCCGGGTCGTCGTTGGCGCGCTGGGGGAGCCCGTCGGTGCCGGGSAGGCCGGGGACGACGTGCAGGAGGTCGATGACCGGCAGCGCGGCGAG
>NZ_JBFUHU010000203.1:0-10574 GCF_056402235.1 Cellulomonas sp. P4_B5_2 | reverse complement strand
AGCCGGAGCTGGTCGAGCGCGGTCAGTGCGGGCACGAGGTTGCCGGACTGGAAGACGAAGCCGACGCGGTCGCGCCGGAACGTGGCCAGGGCGCGCGTCGACAGCGCGGTCACGTCGACGTCGTCCACGACGACCGACCCGGAGGTCGGCCGGACGAGGCCGCCGGCAACTGCGAGCAGGCTGGACTTGCCTGCGCCCGACGGGCCGACGACCGCGACCAGCTCGCCCGGCGAGACGTGCAGCTCGACCTCGTCGAGGGCGGCGACCTGCTGGTCGCCGTCACCGAACGTCAGGGTGATGCCGGCCAGGGACAGGCCGGTGCGGACGCGGGTGGGGACGGTGGTGGCGGTCATCGGTTCTCTCCGAGGGCGGTGACAGGGTCGATGGAGGCGATGCGCAGGGTCGCGACGGTCGCGCCAGCGAGCCCGAGGCCGAGCAGCAGCGCGGCGCCGCCGGCGATCGGTGCGGTCTCGAGGGCGAACGGCATGCCGGTGCCCAGCACGAGCGCACCGAGGCCGAGCCCCGCAGCGACCCCCACGGCGACGGAGGCGGCGAGCATGATCGCGGCCTGCAGGACCCCGTCGCGGAGCAGGAATCCCGTGGAGGCGCCGATCGCCCGCATCACGGCCAGCTCGCGGGTCCGCTGCACGGTCCAGAGCGTGAAGAACGCCCCGACGACGAGTGCCGAGATCGCGTAGAGGAAGACTTGGATGAGCTGCATCGTCATCAGCTCGGCGGTGTACCCCGGCGAAGAGTCGAAGGCGTCCTCGATCGTGCGGGCCGACGTCCCCGCGTCCGCGTCCGCGGCCCCGAGGTCGGGCAGCGCACCGTCGACCCCGCGCACCGCTACGGCGCTCGCCACGTCGTACGCGCCGGCGTCCGGCTCCTCGCCCGGCAGCAGGCCCGCATGGACCTCCTGCCAGGTGCGCAGCGCGAGGTAGGCGATGTCGACGTGGCCGAAGGTCCGCTGGTCGGCGGTGAAGCCCACAACCTCGAGCTCGGTGCCGAGCCGGTCGAGCGTGAGCACGTCGCCGAGCGCGACACCCTCGTCTCGGGCCGAGGCGCTCAGCACGATCTCTCCCTCGGCGGCGATCGCGCGACCCTCGGCGGCATCGGGCGCGACCCACCCGGCAGGCTCGACGCCGAACAGGGTGAGGTCCACCGGCGTCCCGTCGTCGTTCCGCGCGTTCACGATCGACGTGCCGAGCAGCTCGGCGTCGGCCACGTCGTCGCGCGCCGCCCAGCTGTCACGCTGGGCGGTCGTGACCTCGGAGCGCGTGAACGCCGAGTCGGTCTTCGTTCCTTCCGAGAACACAACCACCTGGATCGGGCTGCGCATGAGGCCGGACACGCCGTCGACCACCAGGCCGGACGACAGCCCGGACAACAGCACCATGAGGACGGCGATGAGCGCGACGACGGCGCCCATCAGGCCGAAGCGGGTGCGCGCGAAGGCAAGCTCACGCAGGGCGAGGAACACGGTGGACCTCTCGAGAGGGGACCGCGACGTTATCGACACGGTGTCGGTATCTTACCGACACCGTGTCGATTAGTTGTCGTGACGGTGCTCACGCCCTCCGCGGACCAGCCAGCAGCGTGCCCGGCGACCACTGCGCGCGTCGCGTCTGGCGATCACTCGCCCGACCGACCCCCTGAGGTCAGCGCGCCTCGGCCAACCAGGCCTCGTTGACGGTGCGGCGCACCTCGACCCGTTGCCGGGTCTGGACGATGAAGCCGATCACCGCCAGCACGAGCAGGAGCACGTACCAGCCCCAGCCGGCGTCGACCGCGCTGCTGAAGCCCCCCTCCGTGAAGTCGGCGGAGTTCAGGGTGCCCAGCAGCAGCATCAGGCCGGCGACCACGCTGATGGCGCCCGCGAGGGAGCTGGCCACCGCGAGGACGACCATCGGCATGTTCCCGACGACCGCCAGCAGTCCGAAGAGCGCGCCGATGGCCACGCCCACGAGAACCGCGACCCAGCTCCAGTCGATCCCCAGGGCGACGACGAGGCCCGCACCGATCGCGTAGCCGAACGCCGCCATCGCGAGGATCACGGCCACCGCGTAGTAGAGGTAGGCGAGCAGGGCGAAGATCACGGCGAAGACGAACCCCGAGACCCAGCCGAGTGCCGTGCCGAGGAAGCTCTCGTCCGCGAGCTCGGCAAAGAGGCCTGCGCCGAAGGCGAACCCGGCGAAGAAGCCCCAGATCGGGAGCACGAGCCGCAGCACGAACTGCCCCGCGAACAGCATGGCGCCCCCGGCGACGATCGCCAGGATGCCCAACAGGATGTCTGCCATGTCTGCAATGTAGGACTCGCCGCCCCCGATCCGTGGGAAAACGCGGACAAACCGTCGCGTCGATCCCACCGAGGGCGCCACACGCGAGAAGTGGAGCCGCCCTCGCAGGAGCGCGGCGTCACTCCGGCAGGAGTGCCCGCACCTGGTCTCGGATCTCCTGGACGACGTGGTCGACGGGGTTGGGGGCGTTGATCGTCGMGGCCATGCTGATGAACATGATGGCGGAGACGATGTGCGCGCGTGCCGCGGCGTCCTTCGCGCTGGTGATCCCGTCCCGCCGCAGGACGGCGGCGATCGCGTCCTCGGTCTGCACGGTCAGGTCGAGAGCGTCGCGGTGGTGGGGTTCGGCGGGGTCGCCGAAGACGATCTCCCGCAGGTAGGTCCGCCCGTTGCCGACGTGCTTGCGATTGCACTCCACGACCGGGCGGACGATCGCCATCACGGCGTCGAGGGTGCCCGTGATCGCCTCGGCCGCCGACCTGCCCCGTGCGAGCGCGTCAGCGTAGGTGGAGTTCTGCACGAGCAGGAGCAGCTCCGCCTTGGACTTGGCATAGAGGAACAGCGTTCCTGCCCCGATATCGGCTTTGTCGGCGATCTCCTGGGTCGTGACCTCGTCGACGCCGCGCTCGGTGAAGAGCGCACTGGCGGCGGCGGTGATGCGGTCGAGCTTCTCCTGCTTGTTCCGCTCGCGCCGACCGGGCGACGTGGAAGCGAGGGGCATGGTTGCCGACCTTCGTTGCTGAGTGGGCTCGGATCTGCCGGCGCTCATTCTTCCACGGCAACCAGTGGCACCCTCATGTCACGGAGCTCCGGGTAGAGCATCTCGACCGGACCACTCAGAGCCGCCTTGACCTGGGCAGTCAGCTCATCTCCGATGACCTCGTACTCATCGGCTTCGACGGCGTCGTAGACCTTGGTGACGAGGTCGGCCGGCGCCATCTTGGGCCCGTCCGCGTGCGCTGCCATCCGGGTCTCGACGTAGCCCATGTGCACCCCCGTCACATGGACGCCGCGGGGCGCGAGCTCCAGACGCAGAGAGTTGGTGGCCGACCAGAGGGCAGCCTTGGCAGCGCTGTAGATGCCGCCGAACCCGAACCAGCTGGCGACGGAGTGCACGTCGACGAGGATCGACCGCCGGTTGGCGGCGAGGACCGGCGCGAAGGCTCGGGCGAGGAAGACGGGCCCGAAGAAGTTGACCTCCATGTTGGCCCGGATGTCCGCCTCGGTGACCTGCAACAGGCTCGCGCTCGGGGGGTTCGCCCCCGCGTTGTTGATGAGCGCGGTGATGTCGGGTGCGGCGGCTACGGCGGCGTCGATGGACTCGGCGTCGGTCACGTCGAGCGTGAGCGGGACGATCCGATCGTCGTCCCACGTGTGGGGTGCGCGGGCGGTGGCGTAGACCTTCACGGCGCCGCGGGCGAGAGCCTGGTGCACGAAGTGGGTTCCGATGCCGCCGTTCGCCCCGGTGACCAGGACGACTGCTCCATTGAGGGAGGGCATGCTTGCGTTCCTTCTGTCGGTGGATCACCGGCCGCAGGTCGGCCGATGCTGTTATCGCTGGTAGTGCGAGAGCCGCTCGCCGTCCTTCACGTAGGTCAGCGTGTCGGTGACGTCGTAGGCGTGGACGGCGGAGGCGAACGGTGCCAAGGCGTCTGACAGGCTCGCGACCTCGGGGGCCTCGAAGAAGGCCGCGCGCGCTGCCGGATCCGCGAAGCCCAGGATGAAGGAGGCGTGGAACCGCTGGTCCGCCGGGTTGTCGTGGGCGACGTCCGGGGTGTCCCAGAGCTTCTCGTTCCAGTGCATGAAGACCTGGGTGCGCAGCTCCCTCAGCACGCCCATGCCTGCGACCGTGCCGGCAAGCACGTCGAGGTGCCTGCGGAACGCGTGCGTGCGGACTCCGTCCCTTCGCCTCAGGTAGACCAGGGCTCGGGCACCCGCCTTCTCGCCGTGCACGCCGACGTCGTACCAGCGCGCCGAGTACGGAGGTCCGGCGTAGAGCAGGGTGCGCCTGAAGACGTTCACCTCGTCCTTGTACGCAAGGCGGGTCTGCTTGCGGCCCCGCAGCGGCGACAGGACGGACCCGAACGTCACCTCGGCGACCCCGTCGATCCGCCGGTCTGCTGGGATGGCGGTCTCGACGCCACGGGTGGCAGGCCACAGCCCGGGGTTGTGCTCCGCGAGATGGATCTGGCGGTACTCCTCGAAGCCGGGCGTGGCGGTGATGATCGTGGAATGGGGACCACGCCAGTAGTCCATGCCCGTCTGCCGTGGTTGGTCGGTGCGCATCCACAGCGGGATCGATGAGACGAGCGGCTTCCTCGCGTAGGGCTTCGCAGTCATGTCGGTGCCTCCATCCGGAGCGATCAGCGGGCGAGGAACTCGACCGCGATGGGAGCGAACTCCTGGTGGAACTGGAAGATGCCGCCGTGCCCGGAGTCCGGGTAGATGACCAGTTCCGAGCCCGTGATGCGGCGGTGCAGGTCCTCGGAGAGGGCCGACGGCACCATCCGGTCGTTGTCACCGTTGGCGATCAGGGTGGGTTGCGTGAGCGTCGACAGGTCAGCCGGGGCTGAGCGCCCGAACTCCTGGATCGCCTTGAGCTGGGTCCGGAACGCGCGCACGGAGATGTCCGCGTCGCGGTCGACGGTGCGCTCCTTCAGGCGCTGCACGAAGGCGCGAGCAGCGGGCTTGCCGGTGGCGTTGCGGTGGAAGAAGAGGAACTCCTTGGGGTCCGACCGGGTCAGCGTCGCTCGCAGGATGTCCCAGAAGGTGACGCCGACGACCTTGTCGATGCCTGCGCCGCCCCGGGGCCCGGTGCCGGTCAGGACGAGCCTGCGGACCAGCGCGGGGTGCTTGACCACGAGGTCCTGCGYGACGAACCCGCCCAGGGAGAAGGCGAAGACGTCGATCGTGTCGAAGCCGAGGGCCCTGATGAAGGTGTAGGCGTCGTCGGCCATCGCCCCGACGCTCTTGGGGACGTGGCCGCTGGAGGCCCCGACGCCGCGGTTGTCGAACGCGATGACGTGGCGCCCGGCCGAGATCGGGTCGACGATTCGCGGGTCCCAGTTGTCCAGGGTCGCACCGAGGTGCACGAAGAAGACGACCGGGATCCCGCCCTTCGGTCCCAGCTCCCGGTAGGCGTACGTGACGCCGTCGGCGGTGATGGTGCGGGTCGGCGCTTGGGCGTACGAGGTRATGACAGGTTCGGTCGAGGTGCGGTTGTCCTTCACGATGCTCTCCGGTGGTCGGGCTGCGACGGGGCCCGTCCGACCCCGGTGAGGACGGTCTTGCCGCGGATGCCGCCCTTGCCGAGCGACTGAACTGCTTCCGCGGTCTGGTCGAAGTCGACGACGCGTCCGACGACGGGCCGCAGCGCGCCGCTCTCGACGAGTGCGGTGATCTGGCGGAGCTGGTCCCCGCTGGCGCGCATGAAGAGGAACTCGTACGTCACACGCAGCTTCTTCGCCTGCCGCCGGATCTTGCTGCTGAGCACTGCGATGGCCGAGCGCAGCACCGGGTTCATCCCGATCGCCCGGGCGAACGCGGGGTCGGGCGGTCCGGCGATGCCGATCGCCGTGCCGCCGGGGCGCAGCACACGCAGAGACTTCTCGAGGTTCTTGCCTCCGAGGCTGTCCAGCACCAGGTCGTACCCGTCCAGGAGCTGTTCGAAGTCCTGGTTGCGGTAGTCGATGACGATGTCGGCGCCGAGCTCGCGGACGAAGTCGACGTCGCCGGCGCTCACCGTGGTCGCCACGGTGGCGCCGAGGTGCTTGGCGAGYTGGATCGCGATGGTCCCGACGCCACCGGCGCCCGCGTGGATCAGGACTCGCTGGCCGGGCTGCACGTTGCCCTTCTCGACGAGCGCCTGCCATGCGGTCAGGGCCACCAGCGGCAGCGAACCCGCCTCCTCGACGGTGGCCGTCGCCGGCGCGAGCGCCAGGTCCGCCTCCGCGACCGCGATGCGCTCCGCGAACGTACCGATGCGGTCCTTGTCGGGCCGGGCATACACCTGGTCGCCGAGAACGAACCCCCGCACCTGGGCACCGACGCCGATCACGGTCCCGGCGACGTCGTTCCCCACGACCTGCGGCAGCTCGTACCGGAGGAACGACTTGAACTCCCCTGCGCGGATCTTCTCGTCGAGCACGTTCAGCCCGGCGGCCTGCACCTGGACGAGCACGTCGTGCTCCCCCACCACGGGCTCGGGGACATCCGCTTCGTGCAGCGGTCCCTGGTACTTGCTGACGACGAACGCTCGCATGGGTGACTTTCCTTCGTGCATGGGTGGGCAATACCGAGTGGACTCAATTATGAGCGTCCTCAGGTCCGTAGTCAACAGATGCCCGCGCGAGCTCGGTACATGCCGACGCCTCCGAGCAGCCGGACGTGGGTCAACGACGACCCGGCCAACCCAGGCCAACCCGCCGGATGAAGCGGGAACGACGAAAGGTCGCGGGGCCTTCATGTCGGTGCCTGTGCGGGGAGTCCCGGACGGCGAGTCAGGCGAAGTCGAACAGCGGCGGGAACACGATCACGACGACCGCGGCCCAGGCTGCGTAGACCGGCAGGTACCGCGTCTGCCAGCGCTCGAGCGCCGAGAACGTGCCGTGACCACGCAGGAACCGGCCGCTCCGCCACGCCGAGACCCCGAGGTGCACGAGCAGCAGCAGGTTGAGACCGAGCGCGGCGATCTTGTTGGGGCTCGTGCCGAACTCCGCGATCCGCGTGAGCATCGCGGTCAGCATCACGGCGTCGACCGCGAGGGCCACCCCCACCAGGACGAGCTGGAGCCAGTCGGCGAGCGCGGGCGGCGCGAGCGGGTCGCGGGCCGAGATCGAGTAGAGGAGCAGCGCCAGGACCAGCACGAGGATCGCGTCCATCAGGATGAGCAGGTCGCGGTCCACCTCGACGAGTCCCCCGGAGGCGATCAGCGCCACCAGGACGGCCACGAGCATGACGATGGTCAGCGGCGTGAAGATCCGGGTCAGCACAGGGGCGATGTTCTCGACGACGTCCTGCTTGGCCTCGACGAGCCAGGCGGCGACGATGAGCGCGCCCGGGACGGCGAACGGCATCACCCACTCCGTGATCACCGGGCCGGGGTCGACGCCGACGAGCTGGAGCACCCCGGCGGTGAGGCCCAGGAGGACTCCGCCACCCAGCGCGAGCAGCGTGTAGTAGATCGCGAGCTCGCCCGTGAACCGCACGAAGTCCATCCGCCGGCCGTCCGAGCGCCACGACTCGGCGACGTACGCGAGCCCCACCAGCAGCCACAGGACGACGGGGGCGTGGATGATCGCCAGCACCTCGGTCGACCCCTCGGGGATGAACGGGTACACGTTGAGCACGACGGCGAGCACGACGAACGGCACGGCGATCGCCGCCACGGTCCGCACGCCGACCTGGCGCTTCCACCCGAGGTACGCGGCGAGGAACGGGACCACGAGCAGGCCGATGTTGCGAGCGAGCGCGAGCTCGTCGTCGAACCAGGCGACACCCGCACGCACCGCGACGCCCGCACCGACCGCGAGCGCGAGCACGACCGCGAGCTCCCGCCACCGCGGCGCCGGCGCGCCTGTGGTGCCGAGGGTGCTGTCGGGGACCAGCGCAAGCTGCTTCCACAGCCGGTCCGAGTGCTCACGGGCGTACTCGCGGGAGACGACGTCCAGGTTGCCGAGGCGCTTGATCGCGACGAGGAACGCCTCGTCGTCGTCGAGCCCGGTCGCACGCAGGTCGGCCACCTGACCCCGCAGGTGGTCCTCGAGCTCGTCGACGTCGGCCGACGAGATGACCTGACGTCGGTGCACGTAGCCGCGCCACCTGTCGATCTGGGCCTCGAGCTGGTCGTCGTGCGCCATCACGCCCACACCTCCACGACGGTGGCGGGCCGCGGCGCCGACTCCCAGACCTGCCGGAGCGCGTCCGCGACCACGTTCCACTGTGCCTGCCGCTCGGCGAGCGCCGCCCGGCCGGTCGGGGTGATCGCGTAGTGCTTGCGGCGTCGGCCCGCCTCGGACGTACCCCAGGACGACGAGACGTGGCCGAGCCGTTCGAGCCGGTGCAGCAGCGGGTAGAGCATGCCGTCCGTCCACTGCATCCGACCGCCGGAGAGCTCGCCGACGCGTTTGAGGATCGCGTACCCGTAGAGGTCGCCTTCCGCCAGGATCCCGAGCACGAGCGGAGTCGCCGAGGCGGCGACCAGGTCCTTGTCGATGCGCACGACGACGGCTCCTCTACCTTGATGTGCTAGGTATGTAACCCTAGCGGCTCTAGGTATGACGACGAGACACCGGTCTGCCTTCCCGCTCGGCCAAGATGCACTGTTCACGGTCCGAGTGGCGACCACGAGCGGCCGTGCGATGCGCCGTCAGAGCAGTCTGGACGAGGTGTGGCGCGCGACTCTCGAGGCTGTCGTGGCCGACACCGACGGTGCGGACGTGCGGCGTTCGCAGGGCTTGCGGGCAGGAGGCGGTACGTGCGGAGCCGCAACGACCGACCTCGTGACCGTTCTGGGGCAGACCGAATCGCCGCAAGTCCCCTGCACGACTCGGCCCCCAGCCGGTTGTTCTGAGCGCCGTCTCCAGGTGAGCCGAGCTTCTCGAGCGGATCGTGCGAGCCGTGAAGCGGGGGCTGGTTTCTGCCGATGAACCAAGCATGACGACGCCGGTACCTCTGGAAGCACATGAGCGGACATCAGTACCGGCGGTTGCCGAGGAGCAGGCGACGGCCGACGTCGTAGCCGTGACGGTGGAGGCGGAGCTGGACGACGAGGACGCCGCACGTGAGATCGCAAAGGCGGTCAGCGCTCGCCACTCCATCGCTCGCAAGTACGTCATCCGTGTCCGTCGCCGGCATCCGGACGCGACGCCCGCCGAGGTGATCCAGATGCTCGAGCGGCACTACGGCACGTCAATCAGCACCGCGGGTGCCGTCATCGCCGCCGGCGCAATCGCGGCGGACATCGGCATCGCGTTGATCCCAGGTGTCGGGGCAGCGGCAGCCGGCGCCAAGAGTGCGGGCCAGCAGGCCGCCAAGAAGGCGGGCAAGGAAGCCACGAAGGTGGCGGCGAAGACCGCTGCGAAGGCGGCCGCGAAGAACGTGGCTCTGGGTGTGACCAAGAGCGGTGCTCAGCGAGTCGCGGCGATGTTGCCTGCGGGCGACGAGCAGCTGCAGTTCGAGCTCACTGCGATCTTCGGTCTCGCCATCGCCGATATCCACGGGATGGAGCTCGACCAGGACCAGGCTCATGCCCTCGTGTACGGCTTGTCGAACAGTCGCGTCAGCCAGCAGCAGATCGCGACCATGGCGGCAGACGTCGCGAGCGCCTCGTCAGAGGGCGTCGTCGGCGTCGGGCAGCGGATCGCTGCTGGCCGTGGGGACTGGTCGCACTGGGCGAGCACGCTCGCAGACACGCTGCCCGCGGGAGGGGCGCAGAGTCTTGTCCGGACCATTCAGACGGGCCAGCTCGACACCGTCCGCGAGTCCCTAGGCGGGAAGCAGCAGGCGGCGATCGAATACGGCGTCGGGGCACTGACGGGAGGAGTCACCCGCTTCGTGTTCGGTCGCGACGTCATCAACGCATCACGAACCGCGTTCGCCGCCGCACCCGACGCGTTCCCCGCACATCTGGCGATCCCGGTGAAGGTCAAGGCCGACGCGGACGATCTCGAGTCCGAGACCAACCGCGCTCTGGCAGCGTTGGAAGACGCGGCGACGGCGACCGGGAACTGGATCTCAGGCACCGCCAGAACGGCAGGAACCGGCGTCGCGACGAGCGCCGTCGCAATGGGCACCAGCATGGCTGGCGCCGCCAGCACGGCGTCGCGACAGTTCCGGAGCGTGGACCTCGACGGAGACGGGATCCCGGATGAGCCCCAGGCACTCACCGCGGTCAAGGGCGTCGGTGGGGCAATAGCCGGCTCGGCCGGCGCGGTGGGCGTGAGCGTCGCGGGACTCTTCAGGTCGAGGAAGCGGTCGGGACGCGGTGACGCCAGCGGTCTGGTTGCAGTTCAGCGACCGGGCGAGAGTGAGGACGGCGCAGTCGTTGCGGACCAGCTCGCCTAGTCCCATCGCAACTTGCTAGGCAGTGCCGCCCGTGGGGTCCATCTGCGCCTGCAACGCGTTGGACGCCGAGGAACAGCCCTCCAATCGGCCYGCCCGTGCACCGCTGCGCCGCGCACCGAGTCCAAGATTGGGACCACGGGCAGCCTCAAAGGGCGCAGGCCCGGGCATGTCGAAGGCCCCGCGCCAGCGATGTCGCTGGTCACGGGGCCTTCG